>JALYGX010000312.1 GCA_030776905.1 Cyanobacteriota bacterium
CCGAAACCCCTATCATCTTTCCAGGTTGTGAGTTTACCTTTACGCAAAAAAGGTTTCATGAAAGAGCCTCATCCTCTGTGCGCGTTTTGTAATATTTCTGCACGAGGGCAAAGTAAAAATACCAACATCTCCTACAGATAGCCTCGAAGTACTGCCCCACAGGCAACCTCGCGGTATCTTAATGCTGAATTAGGCTACATCACAATTGCCCAACAAAGTCTGATGATTAACCAACTTGACTTAAGTGATTATAAACAAGCAATTGCGGATTTATACAACCGTAGAAGCCAAACCTACGACGATAGCGAGTGGCATTTGCAAATTTGTCATCGCCTAATTGAATATTCACTCGTCAGCTCTGGACAGCATATTTTGGATATTGGGACGGGAACAGGTCATCTAGCGATCGCCGCCGCTCAAATCGTTGGGGCTGAGGGTCGGGTTATTGGTGTGGATATTTCTGCTCTGATGCTGGAGCAAGCCAGGAGTAAAGTTGAAGCATTAGGTCTAAGCCATGTTGAGTTTCAACTAGCCGATGCTGAAGCACTCAATTATCCAGCCAATAGTTTTGACCGAATTTTGTGTGCGAATACATTTCCTTGGATAGAAGATAAAGAAGCTACATTACGGCTTTGGTATCAATTTCTCAAACCGGGTGGGCTAATTGGCATTCATACACCTGCGGATACCGCTTATGTCGGATATGTTGTTTTGCAAAAAGTGTTGCAAAGGTATGATGTAACGCTTGAGCCTAGCAATCGAATCGGTTCAATTGAAGCGTGTCAGAATCTGTTAGCCAATGCTGGCTTGGAAGTACTCGAAATCAAAACCGAGCAGCACGGGAGTTACATTAGTCTAGATAAAGCAAAAGCAACTTGGGAAGGAATAGGTTCACTTCCATCCCCTAAACAATCTAAAAACATTTTGTCGCAGCTTTCATCAGGGCAGTTGGTAGAAGCCAAAGCTGAATTTGAAGCAGAACTAGAAGGACTTCAGACTGAACAGGGAATCTGGGATGATCTCACCACTTTGTATATACTAGGTCGTAAGCCAGAAACCAGTGCGATCGCCTGATTTTGATACTGCTCTTTGATCGTCAACCCAGCCGTTGGTTCTAATTGCTTACTCCACTCCTGGGTTATGGTAATTTGCTACAAGTTGTGAGCTTCCAGGGATTTTTGTATCCTATTTAACAATTAACCGAGTAGCCACGCTCTAATATCACCACTTGACTGTGTGTGTCTCTATATCAATTGGCTGAATTAAAACGGGGATATATAAAATCATGGCAAGGCGATTCGGGCGACGTAAATTTCTGGTCTATGGCTCTGCGACCTTAGGAACAAGCCTTCTCCTCAAAGCTTGCGGTAGTTCATCCACAACTCCTACAGAAAGTCCGGCGGCAGGTGGCTCTCCAGGTGCCTCTACCGTTGCTGCCACAGGTGGTGGTGACACTATTAAAGTTGGGATTTTGCACTCTCTCAGCGGCACGATGGCGATTAGCGAAAAGAGTGTTGTCGATGCCGAACAGCTAGCCATTGAAGAAATCAATGCGGCGGGTGGAGTTTTAGGCAAGAAGATTGAAGCCATTGTTGAAGATGGTGCTTCTGACTGGCCTACGTTTGCTGAGAAAGCGAAAAAGCTAATCGACCAAGACAAAGTAACCACTATCTTTGGCTGTTGGACTTCTGCCAGTCGCAAAGCAGTGCTGCCAGTCTTTGAAGAGAAAAAACATATGCTCTGGTACCCAGTACAGTACGAGGGTCAAGAGTGTTCTCAGAATATCTTTTATACAGGTGCTGCCCCAAACCAGCAAATCGAGCCATCTGTTGATTGGCTTTTGACAAATAAAGGCAAAGAGTTCTTCCTAGTTGGCTCAGATTACGTTTTCCCCCGCACAGCAAATACGATCATTAAGGCGCAGTTGCAAGCTAAAGGCGGCAAAACAGTTGGGGAAGACTACTTACCTTTGGGCAATACCGAAGTTACACCGATTATTGCCAAAATCAGAGCCGCTTTGCCCAATGGTGGCGTTATTTACAATACTCTCAACGGCGACAGCAACGTTGCCTTCTTTAAACAGTTGCAAGGTGCAGGTTTAACCCCAGACAAATATCCTTCAATGTCTGTGAGCATTGCAGAAGAAGAAGTAAAAGCGATCGGTCCTGAGTACCTCAAAGGTCACTATGCGGCTTGGAACTACTTCATGACGGTAGATTCACCGAGTAATAAAAAGTTTGTTGAAGCATTTAAGAAAAAGTACGGTAATGACCGAGTAACCAATGACCCGATGGAAGCTGCCTACATCGCCGTTTATCTATGGAAACAGGCAGTTGAGACAGCTAAGACCACAGATTTAGAGCCAGTGAGAAAGGCAGCTATCGGTCAGAGCTTTGATGCTCCAGAGGGTAAAGTGACTTTGGAAAAAAATCATCACATCTCCAAAGTTGTGCGAATTGGTGAGGTTACAGCGGATGGTCAATTTAAGATTGTGAATTCTACTGACAAAGCGATCGCTCCGATTCCCTGGAACCAATTTGTAGCTGAAACCAAAGGCTTTGCTTGTGACTGGTCTGATGCCAAGAAGGGAGGTAAGTACAAAGCTTAAAAAGTTGTTGGTTATTAGTTGTTAGTTGTTAGAAAAACTCCTAACAACTAACAATATCCAATTAACCCTTAATTATTAGTTATTAGTCTTCTTGGCTAATAACTAACAACTATTTAGGAGGAAGGTCGTGCTACCAGGACTGTTAGACGGTCTATTTAGTGGTATTAGCATTGGTTCTGTGTTATTAATCGCAGCCCTGGGATTAGCCATTGTTTTTGGGCTGATGGGCGTGATTAATATGGCTCACGGTGAGTTGATGATGCTGGGAGCCTACACAACATTCATCGTGCAAAATGCCTTTAAACAACTGGGTGGAGCCTGGTTTGAAAGCTATATCTTGTTTGCGTTACCCCTGGCTTTCCTAGTGGCTGCTGGTGCAGGCTTAATTTTGGAGCGGGGGGTGATTCGCTATCTCTACGGTCGTCCCTTAGAAACCCTATTAGCAACTTGGGGCGTCAGCCTGATTTTGCAGCAGTTTGTGCGGAGCGTAAACTGGGTGCTAATCGTTGGGCTGGTGCTATTTTCACTGCTATTTTTTGGGGCAATGTGGATTTTGTCTCGTCGTGGGGACTTCGAGCGGATTCGCGGTTGGGTAATAGCGGTGATGTTGCCACTTTCTCTAGGAGTCGCGGCGGCAGTAGGTTCTTTGTTAAGCAAAACTTATCAGCTAACAGTTACGAAGCCTTGGTTTGGCGCTCAGAATGTGGATGTTACAGCACCCAAGTGGCTGAGGACTGGCTTGCCGTTAGCTGGCTTTCAACTGTCTTATGTCAGGCTATTCATCATCGTACTCACCATTCTTTGTGTGGCTGGTGTTTACCTGTTCTTGCAGCGTTCAGCTTGGGGTTTGCGAATTCGCGCCGTGACACAAAACCGTAGTATGAGTGCGTGTTTGGGAATTCCAACCGCTAAGGTGGATGCACTCACTTTTGCGATTGGTTCGGGTTTGGCTGGGGTAGCTGGGTGTGCAGTAAGTTTGCTGGGTTCTGTGGGACCAAATACGGGGCAGAACTATATTGTCAATACGTTTATGGTGGTGGTCGTCGGTGGTGTAGGTAAACTCGTGGGCAGTATCGTAGCGGCATTAGCAATTGGCACGGCTGACTACCTGATTGGTTCGGGGACACTGGCGCTGCTGCTGACTCCAGTGAAGCCTTTGGCTGATTTCTTTACCTTCTTTGCAACCACAAGTATGGCAAAGGTGATGGTCTTTGCACTAATCATTGCCTTTCTTCAGGTGCGACCGGGTGGAATTTTTCCTCAGAAAGGACGCTCTGTTGATGCTTAGTAATTGTATAAAAGCTACTCCAAGAGTTTTGAATCTCTGACTCGTCGTCATTGGTCATTGGTCGCCCTAGAACTTCAGTCAGCGAATGGGTAAAAGCAGTCATTGGACAGAAAAATAGAAAAGACTAAGAACTAAGAACTAATGACTAATTCAGCTATCGAAATTCCGGGAATTGACCGACGGCAGCAGTCCCGTCGGTTACGGCTGATTGAGGTGGGTGTTGTCATCGCGATCGCACTTTTGCTGATTTTTATCCTGCCAAGTATCCTCACGGGTGTTCGCATGAACCAATTGGGGCGATTTTTGGCATTAGCGATCGCTGCCCTAGGAATTGACTTAATCTGGGGCTACACCGGACTATTAAGTCTTGGTCATGGCATCTTCTTTGCCTTTGGCGGTTACGCCTTGGCAATGCACCTGCAATTAGCGCCCCTCAAAGCGGGCAGTCTGCCGGAATTCATGAACCTCTACGGCGTTACCCAACTGCCTTGGTTTTGGAAACCATTTGATTCCTTTGGATTTGCCACGATTGCCGTTATCTTAATTCCTGCTTTACTAGGCGCAATCCTTGGCTATTTGGTCTTCCGCAACCGCATCCGAGGCGTTTACTTTTCTATCCTCACCCAAGCCGCAACCATTGTCTTTTTCAACTTCTTCAACGGTCAGCAGAAACTCTTCAACGGCACGAATGGTCTAACCAACTACAAAACCCTGTTAGGCGCAGACATCAATTCACCACAGACGCAGTTTGTCTTTTACACCCTCACCGTGTTGTTGCTGATAGCGGTTTATGCCCTCTCACGGTGGCTTACCGGAGGGCGTTTTGGCAACTTGCTCATAGCGATTCGTGATGATGAAAGTCGGGTGCGTTTTACAGGCTATAACCCCACGGGTTTTAAAGTCTTGGTATTTGCCATTTCTGCGGCGCTGGCAGGTATTGCTGGGGCAATGTACACGCTGCAAACAGGCATCATCTCACCCAAGGCGATGGATATTGCTTTTTCGATTGAGATGGTGATTTGGGTAGCCGTGGGAGGTCGCGCCAGCTTGGTGGGAGCGATACTAGGAACGCTGGTGGTGAATTTTGGCAAGAGTTTATTAAGTGAGAAGTTCCCCGAAATTTGGCTATTTTTCCAGGGGGCACTGTTTTTAATTGTGGTGACGGTGTTACCTGATGGGATAGTAGGTTGGTTGCGGCAATCAGGAGGCGATCGCTTATTAACATTATTGGGCAACCGCAAGCAAGTCATGACTTACCCCAGTTTGGAAGAAGACCCAGAAGTGCAACGGGAACGGGAAAATTTAGGGGCTAGAGATTAGGGGTTAGAGGTGATAGAGAGTTAAGAGTGATGAACGGGAAAATTCTAGAAACTGAAAATGTAACGGTGAGTTTTGACGGCTTCAAGGCACTCAACAACCTGAACTTCAGCATGGATACTGGAGAGTTACGGGTCGTAATTGGTCCAAATGGTGCTGGAAAGACCACATTTCTGGATGTCATCACGGGAAAAGTACAGCCGACGCAGGGACGGGTGCTGTTTAAGGGGCGAAATGTACGACGTTTACCGGAGGAACAGATTGCACTTCTGGGAATTGGTCGTAAGTTCCAGACGCCCCGCGTTTATCTCAACCTGACAGTCCGCGAAAATCTAGAACTTGCCTGTAATCGCCAAAAAAATGTCTTTGCAACGTTGTTCGGGCGTCCTCCAGCGTCTGAACGGAACACAATTATAGGCTTGCTAGAAACCGTTGGCTTGTTGATTAAAGCTGATTTTCCCGCTACTTTGCTATCTCATGGGGAAAAGCAACGTCTAGAGATTGGGATGTTAGTTGCACAGTCCCCAGATTTATTGTTAGTAGATGAACCTGTTGCGGGTTTAACAGATGAGGAGACGGAAAATGTCGGAGACTTACTCTTAGCTTTGGCAGAAAGTCACTCAATTTTAGTAATTGAGCATGATATGGAATTTGTCCGTCAAATTGCGCGGAAGGTGACGGTACTCCACCAAGGGTCAGTTTTATGTGAAGGCAGTATTGATGAAGTACAAAATGACCCCCGCGTAATTGAGGTGTACTTGGGAGAACCGCAAGAACTCCACAGTTAAAGAATCAAAGTCTCCTTCCTCACTCAGCACTCAGCACTCTAAACCAGATGAATAGCGCGATCGCTCCAGAACTTACCCCCTCCCCAACCCAGCTAATGCTGCAAGTTTCGGGTTTGAACGTCTACTACGGCGAAAGTCACATTCTTCGCGATGTCGATTTAAGTGTGCCAGCAGGGCAGATGGTTTGCTTAATTGGGCGTAATGGTGTGGGTAAAACTACCCTGCTTAAAACAATCATGGGGTTACTCAAACCCCGCACGGGGACAATTACTTTTGCTGGGGAATTAATTACAGGTAAATCCCCCGATCGACGGGCACGTTTAGGGATTGGCTACGTTCCCCAAGGGCGGGAGATTATTCCTCGTTTGACGGTGAAGGAAAACCTGTTACTGGGTTTGGAGGCACGTCGCAGTGGGAGAAAGGGCAATGAGGAAATTCCAGAGGAAATCTTCACGCTGTTTCCCGTCTTAAAATCCATGCTGTCTCGTATGGGCGGCGACTTGAGTGGCGGACAACAACAACAACTTGCGATCGCACGCGCCTTGATGGGAAAACCTCAATTACTCGTCCTAGACGAACCTACCGAAGGCATCCAACCCTCGATCATTTTGGAAATTGAAACCGCTGTCCGCCGCATCATTGCCTCTACGGGAATATCTGTTTTATTGGTTGAGCAACACCTACATTTTGTCCGGCAAGCTGATAAATACTATGCCATGCAAAAAGGTGGCATCGTAGCGTCGGGATCGACAAGCGAACTTAGTAATGAAGTTATTCAACGATTTTTAGCAGTTTAACTGAGCTAAATCGGAGCGATCGTTCCCCTTTTCCTTTATCAAGGCTTTTCATTGCCCATTTTTTTATAAAGCTTTGATAAAAGTAGATGGATAAGATAATTCTTGAGTCAATTCAGTATCGATTTATACAGAACAACTTCTAATATCGATTTACCTTGCCACTTAAGTGAATGTAGTAAAGCTACGGAGTAAAGCAGCAGAAAAACTCGATTAATAGTACTAACACATAGACAAGTTAGTATGGGCTTGATAGGTCGAAGTTATATAACGTTAAACCTACACAGCCGCAGAGTTTGAGTGCATCTCTACAACGCCTAACGTACTTGCTACTCATGACAGAAAAAGCATCTAACTTGTCCAAAGTCAATCAAGGGTTTGCAACTCTGTACTTAATTAACAACAAGCTTACCCCACACCGATAAATTAAAGGTTCGTGTTGGTAAATTAAACTAGGTTCTGCCCACTACCTACAGAGTTTGTTCAATACTATTACCCCGTACCTGGAAAGGACGAATATCCATATTCGTTACTACGTCTAGGGCGATCGCTCAATACAATTTCTCTAGCTTTGAGCTACAGATATAGTTCTTCCTCCCCTATTACCAAGATTAAAGGGTTAGATTTGCCGTGCCTGTAAATAAAGATGAAATCCGACTAACTTGGTTTTCAATAGGACAAAAGCTATGAGTATATTAAGCAAAGTTACTTAATATATAAAACCCCAAAGATAGCCTGTTTCAGCATTAAATTATCACTTTTACTGAACCTCAAAAAATTAGCCATTTAGGGAACTGACGCCATGACTCGAATTAACTTGTCCACAACAAATTCAAGACCTCAAGCAACAAATCTTTACCGCTCCAAGAAGCGCCGATTCTCCCCCTTGCAATGGTATTACGACCTACCTATTCGCAGTAAGCAGGTGACTCGGCTCTATACTTCCCAGATTATCTCTGTCTTTGGACTCGTGGGTGTGGGAGCCTTGCTAGTGGTGACGGCGGGACGCACTCAGTTAGTCAACCAAGCCAAAGCTGAGCTAGCTGTTACCGAAATTAATTACAACATCAAAGTCAACCAAATGGGCTTCGGCTTCCGGGGTCAATCTGATAATGCCGCTATTGTTGCAGCAGCAGTAGCCCGTAGTGCAGGCAAACCCTTAACACCGGAGCTACAAGAGCAAGTTAAAAATATTCTTCAGAATGAGATTAAGGCTCGCAATATTGAGTATGCGACTCTCGTTGGCAAGGATCGGCGCATTATTGTGAATGCTAACGCGAACCGGACTGGAGAGATTTTCGATCCTAACAATTTAGTGAGTGAAGTTTTCAAAAAGCCAGAACAGATTAAAGCGAGCAGCGTTGTCAGTTGGAACGATCTAGCTAAAGAATCAGCGCCACTGCCTCAGGATTTTGTGAAACAAGATGCACTCATTCGTTACACGGTTACGCCAGTGAAAGACCCAGCCACTGGAACGGCGATCGGTGCTTTGGTTTCTGGCGATATTGTTAACAACAAATTATCCATTGTTGAGGAGACTTTAAAAGCTTTCGGTAGTGGTTATAGTGGCGTTTATTTACGTAAACCTACAGGCGAGTTTATTTTAGCTACCTCTGTAGACCAAAACAAAGACGATACCTCTACAGCATCAGCAGTCAATAAACCTGTGTCCGACACGATGCTGCTCAAGAATGCAGTAGCCACTCCAGGACAGGTTGTCACGACGCGAGCAAGTTTGCCGGGAGACAAGACCTATACAATGGCAGCTAAAGCCTTGGTTGATTTTAAGGGTGAGCCAATTGGGGTTTTGGTCCGGGGAACGACAGAAGCCTCACTGAATGAACTTCTAAAAAACAGCCTACTGCTACAGCTAGTGGTTACCATCTTGGCAGTAGTGGCAGAAGTGCTATTGGTGAACTTGCTTGGGAAGACAATTGCTCAACCGATCAAAAAGCTACAAAAGACTACCGAGAAATTTGCCAATGGCGATCGCCAAGCTCGTGCAGAGGCTCTGTACAAAGATGAACTTGGGCAACTAGCAGAAACATTTAATGAAATGGCTGATAGTATTGTTGCCTCTGAAGAGGTTTTAGCACAACAGGCTCGTCGCCAGAAAGCAGAAGCTGATCGCTCTTTGGTACTTGCTGAATTTACCAGCCGCATTTACAAATCTCTAAATTCAGACGCTATCCTCAGCGCTTCAGTAGACGAAATCCGCAGCGTTTTGCAGGCAGACCGCGTAGTTATCTATCGCTTCAATGAAGATCAACATAGTGGAACAATCACCGCAGAATCGGTAGCATCTGGTTGGCGTCGAGCAATGGGGCAAATTATCTCTGACGCCGTAGCAGAAAGGGACATCGACAAGTATAAAGATGGGCATATTGCAGTTTGGCATAACATTCGGAAAGCAGACTTGATGGCTCGTCACCGTGAAATTTTGGAACGCCTGGAAGTCAAGGCAAATATTGTTGCGCCCATTTTGCAAGACAGGGAACTCGTAGGTTTATTGTGCGTTCACCAATGCTCTGGAGTGCGGGAATGGCAGCCTGAGGAAGTCGCTTTATTTAAGCAGTTGGCGGCTCAGATTGGTTTTGCCCTCAACCAAGCTAGTCTCCTCGAACAGTTAGGACGAGCGCACCAAGAAGCGGAATTAGCACGTCAGAAAGCTGAAGGCATCTCTGAGGAAGTAGAACAAGCACGCTCGGTTGCTGAGTTGAATTCTGTCGAACAACGTCAGCAAAAAGAAACACTTCAGCACCAAGTGCTGCAACTGCTTAATGATATTGAAGCAACAGCTCAAGGCGACCTCACGGTTCGAGCTGACGTGAGCGAAACTGAACTCGGTACAGTGGCTGACTTTTTCAACTTGCTCATTGAGAATCTGCGGCATCTTGTCATGCAGGTCAAACAAGCATCGGTTCAAGTCAACACCTCCCTTCAAGAAGATGAACAGGCTGTTGAGCAACTGTCCGAGCAAGCGCTCAGGCAGGCTTTAGAGATTAACCGTACTTTGGACTCTATCGAGCAAATGACCCACTCAGTTCAGGCGGTGGCAGAAAAAGCCCGTCAAGCGGCAGCCGTTGCCCACGTTGCCTCCACAGCCGCCGAAGCGGGTGGGGCGGCGATTGATAGCACGGTAGAAAATATTGTGAATTTGGAAGCAACGGTGGTCAATACGGCTGACAAAGTGAGGCTTTTGGGCGAACACTCCAAACAGATTGCTAAGGTAGTCTCTTTAGTTCAGCAAATTGCCTTGCAAACCAATTTATTGGCTGTAAACGCTGGTATTGAAGCCAGTCGTGCAGGTGAGGGAGGTGAGGGATTCCGAGTCGTTGCCACACAAGTTGGGGCACTGGCAACGCAATCATCTAGGGCAACCCAAGAAATCGAACAGGTGATTGAAACGATTCAGCAAGGTACGCGAGAAGTCGTTGAGGCAATGGAACAGGGGACAACCCAGGTTGTTGAAAGTACCCGTAGGGTTGTCAGTGCCAAGGCAAGTCTAGAGCAAATTTTTGAGGTATCGCGTCAGATTGACGAGTTAGTGCAATCGATTTCTACCACGACCGTGTCTCAAGCAAAAACGTCTCAAGTTGTAACTGACTTGATCCAAGAGATTGCTAGAACCTCTCAACGCACTTCCGATGCCTCTCGTAAAGTCTCCAGCTCTCTACGACAAACTGTAGAGGTGGCAGATCAATTGCAACTGTCTGTTGGTCGATTCAAAGTTGGTACTGAAGTCGGAACGTTGTAAGTCGCTCACCGTGATCCCTCTGATCGCCCTGCTATTTGTAACGCGGTGGCTGATCTCTCTGAACTGTAGGGGGAGATACGGTGTGGAACCACATGGACAAATTGCCGCTTTTTGGATATGTTAGGGTGAGCAATATAGGAGAGAGTGGGTCGCATCGTTTAAGTGCATTGCCAGAACACTTAAAACTTCAGGGCATCTCTACAGTTCGTAATGTACTCACTAGTCAATTTTGCCGAGTTTTCTAATCTAGAAAAAGACAGTTTAGTTACCGTTTCTCTAAGCAACATCATTGACCAATAATGTTTGCTGAACGGTAAGCCTAGGGATATGGGGGGATGATGTGGAAACGGTTTTCCAACATCCCAATGCTTCTGTTTCGTATTCCAGAGTATGTCTGCACCCATGAATTCTAGTCTGGTAGGGCAATGCCGCAGCAATTGCTGAAATCACTCCTTCAAGGCGGACACCTAATGCAGGGCGAATTCAGTCAAGCTGCCAAGTCAATCAAACGATGCTTACTCAAAGATGTGAGGTAGTTAGATTTTAAGAGTATTACTCCTAACGAACCGTGGCAAAGCATTGGTAATACAGCAATTTTTTTGAGGATAACTAAACATGAGTAAAGTTTTGATTGTCGAAGACAACCCGTCCCAGATGGAGTTAATGGTTACTTACCTCCGTGAGAGCGGTCACACAGTCATCCGTCTTACAAATCCCAAAGAAGCGTTGGATAAGGCGCTCGAACACAAGCCAGATGTCATTGTTACAGATGTAGTCATGCCAGGAATGAGCGGTTTTGAGCTATGTCGCCGTATCAAGCAGCATCCAGCTACTGCCAAGGTGCCGATTGTGATTTGTTCTTCTAAAGATCAAGAAATTGACCGTCTTTGGGGTATGAGGCAAGGCGCTCATGCCTACCTAACTAAGCCTTTTTCGCGAGAGCAATTGATTCGTGCTGTTAATCTCGCTGTGGTTTGACAAAGAATACGTGACGACACCAAGGAATTCTTCGTGCCTAGGAGTCTCACGTATCCCCAGAACCCCAAAACTCCAAAATGGGATGCTCCTTTTGCTGGCTGAGTGAGCCTTTAATCTACTCGTTGTAGTGTTGTTTTCTTGGGGTCAAGAATTTTTTGACCTAGACCGGGAAACTTAACAGCAATGCTGACTTTGTTCCCTGAACCAAATACATGAGTGACTTCACCAGTACCAAAGGAATCGTGAATTAGCAACTCGCCAACTTGCCAGCTCTGCGGGTGTTTTGTTGAGCCTTTAGAGCTTTGCGGATTGCGAATGTCTGCTACCTGATTTTGCCAGTTTGCTTTGACTTTTACTAAGGTGCTACAGAGTAGTTCTTTCGGTAATTCACCAATAAATTGCGACGCAACAGCCGGTTCACGATTACCATAAAGGCGGCGTTCACGAGCGTGGGAGAGGTAAAGTTGTTCCTGGGCGCGGGTGATGCCCACATAGCAAAGACGGCGTTCTTCTTCTAAGGCGGTGGGGTCATCCATTGAGCGGAAATTGGGGAATAAACCCTGTTCTAATCCTACTAAAAAGACTACTGGAAACTCTAGCCCTTTGGCAGAGTGCAGAGTCATCAAAGAAACAGCTTTTTGCCCATCTTTTAAGTCATCTAAATCAGAGGCGAGGGAGGCATTTGCCAAGAATCCTTCTAAGGTTGTGTCTTCATTTTCTTCCTGAAATTGGAGAACAGCGTTATAAAGTTCAGAGATGTTTTCTAGGCGATTCTCGGCTTCGTCAGTGCCTTGTTTTTTCAAGTCCTCAAGATAACGCGATTCTTCCATAATTCCTTGGACAATTTCAGCGGCTGAGTGACTTTCAACTTGTTCCTGCCACCGCTGAATGAGTTCAGCAAAGCTGTTGACTCCTTTAGCTGAACGTCCGGCGAGAGTATTAACTGAGGTTTTATCGCTGAGGATTTCCCATAAGGGGATGGCTAATTGTTGGGAAGCACTTACAAGGGAATCAATAGTGGCTTGACCGATGCCGCGTCGAGGGGTGTTAATGATTCGCAGGAGGCTGACCGTATCATCCGGATTGGCGATCGCTCTTAAATAAGCTAACGCATCTTTAATTTCTTTGCGATCGTAGAATTTCAACCCACCGACGATGATATAAGGAACCCTACCCCGGAGAGCATCTTCAAACGGACGAGATTGCGCGTTAGTGCGGTAAAGGATAGCAAAACTTCCCCAGTCGAGTTCTGGATTCTGTTGCTCCATGTTGCGGATTTGACTGACCACAAATTGCGCTTCGGCAACTTCATCGTCACCTTTGTGAACGTAAATTTGTTCCCCTAAACCGCGTGTTGGTTTCAGTATTTTATCAATGCGCTGGGTATTATTCTCAATCAGATGGTTAGCCGCTTGCAGAATATTTTCTCTAGAACGATAGTTTTCCTCTAGCTTCACCATCGTGCGGGTGTCTTCGTCCGCTAACCCATCGCCAAAGTCTTCCTGAAATTCTAATAAGATGGTAAAGTCTGCCATCCTAAATGAATAGATAGATTGGTCAGCATCGCCCACTACAAAAATTGAGCGGTTTTGCCAATTCCATTCACTTTTTCTCATTTCTCCGTTAGTCACTAATAGACGGATGAGTTCGTACTGAATCCGGTTTGTATCCTGATACTCATCCACTAAGATATGTGCGAATTGCCGATGCCAGTAAGCTAGGACTGATTCATTTTGTTGAAATAATCTCACTGGCACTAAAATCAGGTCATCAAAGTCGAGAGCGTTGTTAGCCGCTAATTGCTTTTGATAATGGCTGTAAACTTCAGCAAGGACTCGTCCCTTGTAATCCGGCTGACTTTTCTCAATATCATGAGGAGTGAACCCCTGGTTCTTGGCGTTACTGATGGAGTAACGCATAGTACGGGGATTAAATTTTTTATCGTCTAGGTTTAACTGTTTTGTAACGATATTTTTAACAAGGCTTTGGGCATCGGATTCGTCAAAGATAGAAAAGTTACGATTCCACTGATGCCCTTTTTCGTCTTGATATTTGTTAATGTCAAAGCGGAGGATTCGAGAAAACAAACTGTGGAACGTGCCGATCCACAGATGCTTGATGATAGTTTTGTAGATATGCGATCGCAACTGGGTTTGTTCCTCAGCTGAGAGTAATTCCAAGCGTTGCCCGTATTTTTGCTGCGCTAGTTGTTGGGCAAATAACTTCTCAATTCGCTCTTTCATCTCCCGTGCAGCTTTGTTAGTGAACGTTACCGCCAGGATATTTTCAGGAGCGACCTTGTGCTTGAGAATTAAATTGGCAATTCGATACGTTAATGCCCTTGTCTTGCCAGAACCAGCCCCAGCCACAACCAGCAAGGGTCCACAGTAATGTTCGACGGCGCGACGTTGAGAGGGGTTGAGGTGCGTTAGGAAGTCAGTGGTTTGAGTCATGGCAAGCTGTAGCGACTGGGCAACGTCTGTGCAAAAGAGTCCGTTCTAGTCCAAGGTATCGTATCTTCTCGCGATACTGTATGAACTGCCGAGAGCATCTTAAGTTGCAAGCTGGCGACCCAAGAGCCAATAGGTAGCCATCTCCCCCTTGCCCTTAACGACGACTGCCCCTCGCTCCTCAAATTCATACTTATCCTTCAGGCGCTCATAAGTCGCAGCCGTAACTTGAATCTTCCCTGGTTCTCCCTGTGATTCCATCCGAGAAGCAATATTCACGGCATCCCCCCACACGTCATAGGCAAATTTCTTGATGCCAATCACGGCGGCAACGACTGGTCCTCCTGTATTGATACCCACCCGGAGACGCAGGGGTTCGCCATTGGGCCACTGAAAAAGAGCGATCGCTTGTTGCATATCCAGTGCCATCTGGGCAATCGCTTCGGCATGGTCTTTTCGTACCAAGGGCAGTCCCCCTGCCACAAAATAAGAATCGCCAATCGTTCTAATTTTCTCAACACCGTTGCCTTGGGCTAGGTGGTCAAAGGTGGAAAACACTTGGTTCAACAAGTGAACGACTTCGGCGGGAGCCATAGAACCAGAATTGGGAGCAAAACCAACGATATCGGCAAACAGAAATGAAGCTTCGTCAAATTGCGTAGGCGTAGCGCTTTGGTTTTGTTTTAACTCCTGGGCGATCGCTTTAGGCAAAATATTTAACAATAAATCCTCTGACTTTTCTTGTTCGATCCGCAGTGCCTTTTGCAGCGCCTGAAGATTCAGGTGATTCTGGACACGGGCTAGCACCTCTTCACCCTGAAATGGCTTGGTAATATAGTCTACTCCACCAACGCTGAAGGCTTTGACTTTATCCAACACATCATCGAGAGCACTAATAAAAATTACGGGAATTTCCTTAGTTTGGTCATCCGCTTTTAGTCGTTCGCAAACCTCATAGCCATTCATCTCTGGCATATTGATGTCGAGCAAAATCAGGTCGGGTGGCGCTGCTTGTGCCGATTTCAAGGCCATCTGCCCATTGCGGGCTTTGCCAACTTCATATCCTTGCTCAGTCAGCATTGTTGATAAAAGGCGCAGATTGTCTGGTGTATCGTCAACAATCAGAATATTGCTGAGCGGGGCGTTAGTTTGATTAATATTCAAGACAGATGTCAGTTAAAGCGAAGTGAGGTTGTGTAGCCTGAGCTAATTGAATCAAATCGATGATGCGATCAAAAAGAAAATTGTTTGCCCAATCTGCTAATGTCTGAGCCAAAGGAGCATGGGCTTCTGGTATTTGCTCGATGAGCTGAACGATCGCATGATCCCAACATTTGATTGCCGCCTGATGGAGTTGCTCCACCCACTCCTGGGGCATTTGGGACAAGTGAACATCGAGGGATTGGTCAGCCGTCATTAACTCACTCTGAGTTTTCTCCTCTTCGTCCTTACCCAGTGGTTCTGCATAGACATAACGCACGCCTATATGTTTTGCGATTTTTTCCAACAGTTCCTCTTCTCGGAAAGGCTTGCCCATGAAATCATCGCAGCCGGCTGACAAAATAATATTTCGCTCCTCATCAAAAGCGCTAGCTGTTAGGGCAAGAATCACCGTAGCCTGACCTTTGAGATGCGCTTTGATTTGTTTAGCCGCCTCATACCCATCCATCACGGGCATCTGCATATCCATCAAAATTAGGTGTGGTGAGTAACTCGTCCATAGTTCAACGGCTTCTTGACCATTCTCGGCTTCGCAGACACCAAAACCCAGGGATGTCAGCAGCTTGACCAACAGCAGACGATTCTCCAAGCGATCCTCAACCACCAAAATGCGATACTCTTGCTGGTCAGGTGCTAACCCAATTACCTTGGGGCTTTCTTGAGTCTTTGAGATCTGAGTAGCTTGAGCCAAACGAATTTGAACCTCAAAGGCAAACTTTGTCCCTTTCCCAGGGATACTGCTGACAGCAATCTCTCCCCCCATCAATTGCACGAACTTTTGGCTAATGGGTAAACCTAATCCTGTTCCTTGGTTCGATTTTCGACCTGTTTCTGTTTGTCCAAAGGCAGTAAATAATTGGTGGATTTCCTCTGGCGCAATGCCAAGTCCTGTATCTTCCACTTCAAAGACAAGGGTTGTTGGTTGTTGGTTGTTGGTTATTTGGTTTTTCTCTTGCCCACTCCCCTTTTCCCATTCCTTACTTTTCTTCACTCGCAGCGTCACGCCCCCTTCTTCACTAAATTTGATAGCATTCCCTAGAAGGTTAATTAATACTTGACGTAATTTACCCTCATCGGTTTGCACGTATTGAGGAACGTTTGGTGCATAGTCGAAGATTAGCTGTAAGCCCTTGCAGGAGGCTTTGAGTTGCAGCATTTCTTTGAGACTATCCAGCAAGCAGTACAGATCGAAGCTAGTCTCATTCAATGTGAGTCTACCTGCCTCAATTTTGGACATTTCCAGAATGTCGTTAATTAATTCCAGAAGATGCTCACCAGAGCGATTAATAATACCCAGATATTGTTGTTGTTCGGTGGATAGGGATGAGTCGCGGTTCATCACTTGGGTAAAACCGAGAATGGCATTGAGGGGAGTTCGCAGTTCGTGGCTCATACTGGCAAGGAATTCGCTTTTAGCTCTATTGGAAGCATCCGCCGCTTCTTTGGCTAGGGCAAATAGCTGGGATTGAGCTAAAAGCAAAACCCGCATATCAAGTAAGCGCCACTGCCCATCTATGCCTTTGATCACGATAGGTTCATAAGCTAAAGAGGCTTGACGATTGAGGGCAAATTCCACGGCATTGGCGATGGGACAAGTCGCACTCAGCACTACATACTTTTCCAGTAATGTTTCTGCATCGGAAGACTTCTCAGCGTGGGTAATCATCTTCCACAGGGATTGAATGGGGCGACGCAAATAAATGTCTAATCCATAGGGACGACTAAGCCACTCAAAGAATTGAGTTTTGGAGATCGTGCCTACGAATTGACCCTCAGAAGTAATCATGACCCCTGGCAACTCTGGCTGTCGCTGGAACTCTTGTAGTACCACCTCCCCCAAAGTTGTTAAGCTGACTTGAAATTCATAGCTAGGCAAGTCTGCCAGACTTGAATCAAGAGTGAGCCTATCTGGTTTTTGCACAAGCACAATTAACTCTTCGTGGTTAGAGTGTACTCAACATTTCCTGATAGATGCGTTTCCCTGGCTTGATGATGAGCACAAGCACCGCTCAACTAATTAGTGATGTTGCTTGTCAATGAGAATAGTTTCTCTGATTTTAACTGTGTTTAATTACACTTTCTCCTTAAGCTTGCTTAGACCGCTAAAATGATGTGCATTTTAATGGCATAATTCTCTACTTTTGCTTCCCCTGTCTCGCCTGCTCAAGAACAACCTCTCCCCCTGCAACTTGAATCCCGATTAGCTTAGGACCGGAGCAATGCCGCCTTGCGATTTTCCAAAAGTTTTATTACTCCATTAATAATGATTTCCATCAGGTCGGGATTGCAGCTATCTAGGAAATCTTCGGACGAAATACTTCCTTGAAAAAAACTGTGCGATAGCTCTTTTATTTGTCGAATCCCATCAAACCCCCTGTATTTGACCACAAAGCTAGTTAAGGGGGAGCTTTTTATATCATAGGCAGAACTATTACTGCGTCCTTCTTCCAACAAATCCAAAACTTCTTGTTCAATATCAGTTTTAGGTTGATAGGGATTGATAAGATTAGGAAAAGAATCGGTCAGACGGCCTACTGAAACAGTAGAATCTGGTAATTCTCCCATCATGATGGCTAGAGAAATATCCTGACCCAAGCGCAAAGAAAGAGCTTCTAGAATAGCGATGGTAATTAGTTTGCTCTCCAAATAAAGCCGCTCTATTTCAAGATTCTTCCTAGCTTGCGCAACCATACCTTCGTAAGTTGGGTCATCTGGCTCCCCCTGAAACTGTCTGAAAATCAGTTCTGGCTTCAGAAAATTTATAAAGCTTGACATCTTTTGCATAGCTATCCGGTAATCTCGCACCGTGTAGGAACCGGATTTCTTGAGATTATGGTTAGTTTCCGGTAATAAGCTCCAGGTAGTGGCTAAAAAAACGGCGGCATTTGGATGGGCAAAACTATATACATCCCGGTTCGCTACTCTCACCGCTCGCTTTATCGTTTGAATAATTTCTTCGTCTGTCAACTTCAGGTTGAACTGATTATTGGTTAACCTCAAGCGCTCATCTAAGAGTTCGCTAGGACTTAAACCTGATTTCGATTTTGACCGAAAGGGAATGGTAGCTTCGATACAAGCCACAACCTGAACGATGAGCGTTGGAGGCAAAAAAGGTTCCAGAACCTTGGCAGTAACGACCGCACTCAAGAATTCATTTTGCCCTGCCACCAGAGAAAGCACCTGACCCGCAACAAAACCAAATATTGCCATCACCATCTCGAAGGAGGCATCATCAGGTAACTCAGTGGGCTTCCGAATCAATAGCTGTTCCCTATCTTCCTCGATGAAGGGAGCAAGATAGTAGGTGAGGTTAAAGTTTACACTTCCATCGACTTGCACGTATACTATGTCATGAAATAAAGCGGCTAGTACCTCAATAGCATCTCTAGTCCCACCCACTTCAAAAATATGTTCGGTGGAGTGAAAATAGCGCCAAGGACCAGTCATGGTTTGACTAATCAGCTTGGCGACTTGAGAAAGTTGGCTCGGAGTTACTTCAACCTTTAGCTGTTCGGTAACCCAGATTAGCTTCTCTAGGCATTGTTGATGATCCTTTTCAAAATTCATAAGGGCATCTCAGCCTTAAGTTTAAGTGTATAAAACTTAAAATAGATACCACGAAGGCGACTAGGCAATGGAAACATGAAAGTCTCTCTTCTCACTCAGCGCTCAGCACGGGCTACGCCCCCTTGAGCTAACAGCACTCAGCAGTTTTAACTTAGATATCTAGAGGTTACTTGTTTGATGCACATCTAATCATCAACAATATATTAACTTGAAAGCTGGCTAATGCCTGTCCCTCGTATCCTGGACAACAGTCCTATAGATCGATCTACAGTTGTCTTGGTGAATGATCAGGTAAGAAAAAGGATGGCTTCTACACCATCCCTTTCTATCCAGTTATTCGTTGACAATTACAAGCTACAGCTGAGGAACGAATTGTTCCTTCTCTGGTACCTCTGTGTACTCAGCTACAATTTGACGGAACTCTTCTCCGTCAATGGTTTCTTTCTCGATCAACAAGTCCACTAAGCGATCAATCACGACGCGATTCTCTCTCATGATCCGCCGCGCATCGTCGTGACAGTGCTCGACAATCACCCGCACTTGCTCATCAATCCGTGCGGCAATTTCTTCCGAGTACTCAGCTCTCGACATCAAACCGCCACCGAGAAATACTTCGCCGCCTTGTCCTTCCAAGGAGAGGGGACCCAAATCGCTCATGCCAAAGCGTGTCACCATTTGCCGTGCCATCCCAGTTACTTGCTGTAGATCGCCACCAGCACCTGTAGTCACTTCAGAGTCGCCAAAGATTTCTTCCTCAGCAGCTCTGCCGCCCAATGCTCCACTAATACGAGCCTTGAGCTGCGATCTCGTGATTAAGCCTTGCTCTTCGTTAGGAGTAAACCAAGTTAGACCTTGAGCTTGTCCGCGAGGAATTAAAGTGACTTTCTGTACGGGGTCGTGGTCTTTGAGGACAGTACCTACGATCGCGTGACCGATTTCATGGTAAGCAATCAGTCGCTTACTCTTGCTATCAACTAATGGCGTCCCTTCCATCCCAGCAACAACACGGTCAACGGCATCATCGACTTCAGCCATCGTAATCGCTTCTTTACGGCGACGGGCGGTAAGGATTGCGGCTTCGTTGAGGAGGTTGGCTAAGTCAGCGCCAGTAAAACCAGGAGTACGCCGCGCGATCGCTTCGATAGAAATTTCAGGAGCAAGCTTCTTGTTGCGAGCGTGAACTTCCAAAATCCCAACCCGCCCTTTCAAGTCAGGAGCATCAACAACGACTTGGCGGTCAAAGCGTCCCGGACGTAATAAAGCCGAGTCGAGCACATCCGGTCGGTTTGTGGCGGCAATGATGATAATTCCGGTATTCCCTTCAAAGCCGTCCATTTCGGTCAGCAACTGGTTGAGGGTTTGCTCTCTTTCATCGTTGCCACCGCCGATACCTGCGCCACGCTGTCTACCCACAGCGTCAATTTCATCGATAAAAATCAAGCAAGGCGCGTTTTCTTTGGCTTTTTTGAATAAGTCGCGAACGCGAGAAGCACCCACGCCGACGAACATTTCTACAAATTCTGAGCCAGAGATGCTAAAGAAAGGAACCCCTGCTTCACCTGCGATCGCTTTTGCCAAGAGGGTTTTCCCCGTACCCGGAGGACCAACGAGCAGCACACCTTTAGGAATGCGTGCGCCTACAGCGGTGAAGCGTTCCGGCTGTTTCAGGAACGTAACAACTTCTTGTAGTTCTTCTTTGGCTTCTTCAATTCCAGCAACATCGTCAAATAAAACGCCAGTTTTCGCTTCCATCTGGAACCGTGCTTTGGATTTGCCGAAGTTCATTGCTTGACCCGGACCACCTGTGATGTTGCTAGAACGGCGGAACAGGAAAAACAGCCCAGCAATCAAGAGTATTGGAAAAATTAAATTGCCCAATAATCCCCAAATTGCCCCATCATTACGAGCTGGATGCGCATCTAGGGAGATCTCCGATTCTCTCAGCTTGGCAATGAGTTCTGGGGCGTTTGTTGGCAAATCGACTCGCAGTCGCTGCACCCGGTTGTCTAGTTCTGGGTCGATGGCTTCCACAATGGCGGTTCGACCAGCATCGTAGAGGTCAACACTAGTTACTCTCCCGGCATCTAGATACTCCAAGAATCGACCATAGGTCATGCGAGTGCTAGCTGTATTTCTCGCCATGTCACCAGCCGCAGGAGAAAATGTCCCCTGCCATAGGAAAAAGCCGATGACGAGGGCTGGCAATGTCCAAAGTAATATTATTCTCCAGGAAATTTTCATCTGTTATTAGCCTCTAGATACTAATCGTAGGTACTGGCATCAGCCATCTGGGAGCATTAGGAAAAACAATACCCAGCTTAAAAATTGAATGAACAGAAAACTTTACCGATACTACCAATTCATCCTTTAGTCAAAGCTATGGAGTTTTGAGCCATGTAAAGGTAAAGCCAAGTAGTTGTAACGTTATCTTAACTAAATTTAACTTAATTCTCATGATCTGAGCAACTTGCTCTCTTGGGAGAATTGGCAATTGGGAATTGGGAATCGCTTCACAGACGTGGTAAGGGATTCTTTGTTGGTCAATAAAACCAACAAATACAATTCGCGCCTGCTATCCTGGCTTCAAGCCAAAATATGCAGACGCGCCAGTTAAGTTTGATGATGACTTGTTGCGGCTTAAGTTTAGACCCAAACAATCTTAGTAGGTTTCAACGTGCCAGCGACCAGCCTTCTTAATTGTCCTTTGGTATTCCGACCACTTCACCTCTTGCTTTTGGGCAGCAGCCGTGAGAGCAGCATCAATGCCATCTTCCATACCCTTGAGACCACAGATGTAGGTGTGGGTATTGTCTTTCTGAATCAAATCCCAGAGTTCATCGGCGTGTTCGGCAACCCGGTGTTGGATGTACATTCTGCCGCCTTCAGGATTCTTCTGTTCACGGCTGATGGCATAGGTAACGCGGAAGTTATCTGGGAACTGCTTCTGCAACTCTTCTAGCTGTTCCTTGTAAAGAACGTTGGGAGTCGTGGCGACACCGAAGACCAGCCAAGCCAAACCCTTGAACTTGTAGTCTTCGTGCTGCTCTTTAAACATCCGCCACAGGAAAGCCCGGAATGGTGCAATTCCAGTACCCGTCGCCATCATAATAATGTTGGCTTCTGGATCTTCTGGTAGCAGCATCTCCTTACCGACTGGGCCAGTAATTTTTAATTCCTCTCCTGGCTGGAGGTTACACAGGTAAGTCGAGCAAACGCCGTAAACAGTTTCGCCTGTCTCAGGATGCTTGTACTCTAGCTGTCTAACACACAGAGATACAGTCTTATCATCCAAATGATCGCCGTGGCGAGTTGAGGCAATCGAGTACAACCGCAGTTTGTGAGGCTTGCCCTTGTCATCGGTTCCCGCAGGGATAATGCCGATACTCTGACCTTCTAGATACCGTAAATCTCCTTCAGAAATGTCAAAGGTTAGGTGACGGCAAGTGCCGATTCCACCTTCCTTAACCAGCTCTTCATTCGATAGACACCGACCGATAAAGGGAGCATTAGGACGATAGATATTGACGGGGATGTCAGCTTTCGGTTTTGCTTGAGTCATAGGCTTGTCTTTCTTTTCTGACGGGGTTGGCTGTGCTTGTGCCTGTGGTTCAGCTTTTAATGCGGCTTTTCCATTTGCGCCATTGTCGGCACCCGTTAGAGGTTGAATGCTGACAATTTTGCCACCCATACGAGTAATCCGCTGCATTTCTTGATTCATACGGCTGTAGGGCACTGTGATAAAAACACTGCCACTCTGCCGAATGGGATAGTTCATTTTGTCAGTTTCTTCGTTCTGACGTAGACCCACCACTTCGTAAACAAACAGGCGATTCCCGAATTCCGTGGTGTTGCCGGAATTTGCAGCCGCGCTAGGACTGTTCATTGCTTCTATATCTCCAAACCAAACTTTAATATGTTGCTAAAACGTGCTCTTCCAACCATTAACCGACGCGAATGCCGGATTCTGGAAGACCCACTAGAGCCGAAGAAAGCCCTATTAGCGTAACATTGTAAAGCTATGCCAAGTCCTGTTTGAATGTTGTCATGGGGAAGCCAACTGTAACTTCTCCACTACCAAGCTACATAGTCATGAACTCAAAAACTGTCAATATTGAGTCAATTTCATGTTTTCTTTACACAAAATGCACCAGCTACCTTAGCATAAGTACTTAAGCCAGATAATGCTTTTGGCATTAAGCCTTGTATAGACCGTCTCATTTTGGTAAAATCCACTCTCAGCAGCTAGTAGTAAATACTTATCGTCGTGCCTTGCTTGAGTGTTCCCTATGGGAATTTACTTAATGCACATCATGCCTTCGTGATGTGTTAGAAGTCACCCTATAAATAAATGGGTTGACCCTAGGCTAAAAACTTCGCTTGCTGAAAATTCTTTGAGAATATGTTTTACGTTAGAGGGAAGATATGACCACTCAGCTAGACCGCGTGGTATTAATTGGTGTTGCCGGAGACTCTGGATGCGGAAAGTCAACGTTTTTGCGCCGATTGATAGACTTGTTTGGTGAAGAATTCATGACTGTGATCTGCTTAGATGACTATCACAGTCTGGATCGAAAACAGCGCAAAGAGCAAGCCGTTACTGCGCTCAATCCCAAGGCAAACAACTTTGACCTGATGTACGAGCAAATTAAAGCGCTCAAGAACGGTCAGGCAGTTGACAAGCCGATTTATAACCACGAAACAGGGGAAATTGACCCGCCAGAGCGAATTGAGCCGAATAAAGTTATCGTGATTGAGGGACTTCACCCTCTGTATGATGAGCGGGTGCGATCGCTACTCGACTTCAGTGTTTACCTTGACATCAGCGATGAGGTCAAAATTAACTGGAAAATCCAGCGAGACATGGCGGAGCGAGGTCATCGTTACGAAGATGTTCTTGCTGCCATTAATGCCCGACGCCCAGACTTTAGTGCTTATATCGAACCCCAGAAGGAATTTGCCGATGTCGTCATCCAGATCTTGCCGACGCAACTTCTCAAGGACGACAAGGAAAGCAAGCTCCTGCGCGTGCGCTTGATTCAGCGAGACGGTGTGGAAGGCTTCGATCCAGTTTATCTGTTTGATGAAGGGTCAACCATTGACTGGAGACCTTGTGGTCGTAAGCTGACCTGCGCCTATCCTGGAATCAAGATGTTCTACGGCCCAGACAGCTACTTCGGTCACGATGTCTCAATCCTAGAAGTAGATGGTCAGTTCGACAATCTGGAGGAGATGATTTACATCGAAAGTCACCTCAGCAATACCTCCACGAAGTACTACGGCGAGATGAGTGAGCTGATGCTCAAGCATCCAGATTATCCTGGCTCTAACAATGGTTCTGGATTGTTCCAGGTTCTTGTGGGTCTGAAAATGCGATCTACTTACGAACGCCTGATTGCTTCTCATAACAAAACCAAACTGGCGGCTTCGGTGTAGTTATTCTCAGTTTAAACTTCAAATAAATTAGATAATTCGCGAGAGGCTGACGAAAGGCTCTCGCGATTTGTTTTGATAGACAAAGTAAGACGAGCAAGTGGGATAGAGTTATGAGAGTCTGGATTGCTAGCGTGCTGGTTTTGTATGGAATGGTAGAAGTTTATCAGTGGATGAAACACTTTACGTTACCATTGCCCGTGTTTATTTTAGGTGGAGCGTTTTTAGCGATCGCATCCAATTATGGTAAGTACGCAGGCTGGTCCTTCCAGCAGCAACCCGAATCCGATTCCCAGCAAGGACAGATACCACCCATTGAGGATTTTGCTGATTCACCCCATTGGACTAATCTCAATCCATCTTCAGCAACACCAATGCCCAAACCCGCCAAACCTCTCTCTTTTACCATCCGTCCTGCTGCTCAAAAAGAAGTAATGAACGACGAGAGGGGTGCATCTCAAATTCGCAAAAATACTAGAATGCGATCGCTAATCAACGATGGGCAAGACTGATCATCATCTACCCACTAATCACCAACCCGTATTCTAATCACTGGTGGCTTAGAGAGTTTGTGTTGTATCTTCTTGGCTTAATTGCTGTTCAACAGTGCCAATGGCGGCATTGAGTCCAGCTAGCCTAATTTCTAAATCGCCCCGCATCGCCTTCAGAAACTTGAGCTTTCGCTCTAGGGTGATTTTGCGAGAAACAGCTTCTGGGTTGTAGCAAGCGTTATCCCAATTCCAGAAAGGAAACATAATCCACCTTTATTGATGTAACTCTATTACCATCTTGGCTAATTCGCCAGTCCGGTAGCTGCTGTGGTGATGGGAAGAAAACCGACCAAACCGAAATAGGGTTGAGCAACCTAAGCTAAGTAGAACTAGCGCTCTGGCTGAAGATGCCTCCGGTGAAACCTGGCTTAAGCCGAGCTTTCGTAAAGATTCAGTAAAGGTGAGCGAAAACTTTGACAAACTTAATATATATTTCGTAAAACTGAAGAGGAATCCTGAGGAAATGCTAAAGATTTAGTAAAAATACGTAGAAATGCTTTACAAGCCATTTTGACTGCGATACATCTAAATCACCCCATTGCGGGGTACAACTGAATGAAGTGCAGTTGCCGCTAGTGAGCTTATGCTCAACAACAACTCCGGTGCATCTAGAAAGCGTCTACTTATACAACTATGTCTATTACAGGTTCCTTGACAGACTTTTCCTTCCCAGAAATGCTTCAGTTTATCGAGAAAGGACGTAAAACTGGCTTGCTAACACTAAGTGACTTACCAAAATCTCAGGTAAGCTCGCCAATGTATTACATCTGGGTAGAGCAAGGTCGCCTGATGGCAGCAGCCAACCGCTTAGATCATCAAGGTTTAGTGAAGCTGATCGAGCAACGTCAGTGGGTCAGCGATCGCGTATTTGATAAGCTGGTTCATTGGTGTTGCCCACTGAGTGAACCATTAGGCTTATACCTAAAAAATCAAGGGGTCTTACGAGCTGAACACCTGAAGCAATTATTCAACGTTCAGGTATTACAGCAAGTAAGTGCCTTGTTTCACCTCAAGGAGGGTCACTTGAAATTCGATCAAAATGTGCGTACCCCAACGCGAGAAATGACAGGTTTAAGTGTAGCGGCGGGAGTCCTAAGACTTTTTGCTCTTCCAGAAGATTCTCAAACTTTATGTCTCGAACGTTGGGAATCCAGCCTGATCGAACACTCATCTATAAGTTATGTAGACAGGTTCCCGAACGCGGATTTGATTTGGTGAAGTCTATACTCAATGCGATCGCCTCATAAAGCCTCTGGTTTTGGCGATCGCGGTACTCCTAAAAGTCAGCAACGGCGTGGTGCGAGTCACCCTTCTCTGTCCTGCTTGACTAAAGGGATAGTTGTCATGGAAAACCCTAGCTGGTCTACCAAAAGATTCCTTCACCGCTTTCATAAAGTTTGGCTATGTTTATTTGTATAAGTATCCTTAAAACAAGGTAGGTTCCTGAGGAGATGAGGGCTAATTATTTGTGATAGTAGTTTTTGCTTGGTAAGCGAAGGGCATCTTGACTACATACAGTGTGTGACTCACAAGTAACACCAGTTCGATAGGTAACGATCTGGAAGGATGCTGCGAGACTAACTAGTGTAGCTTCCCTTTATCGCTAAAAATAGCACCTAACAGTAATAAATTAAGCGGAGAAAAACTCCAAACACAGATATGAATGCATTAGAACTTCTGGAGCGTTATGACATAGGACAGAGGGATTTTCGTGATGTTAGCCTGTCTGGGGCTAACCTAAGTGATGTCAAACTGTTGGGTGTTAATTTAAGTGGTGCTGACCTCAGCGGTGCTATCTTGAGCGAGGCTGACTTGAGTAGTGCTGACCTCAGAGGCATAAACCTATTTGGAGCCGATTTGTTGAATGCCAGCCTGATAAGTGCTGACTTGAGTGAGGCTAACCTAAGTGCTGCTGATTTGTTAGGTAGCAACCTGAGTAATGCTGACCTGTTGAGTGCCAATTTATTGAGTGCCAACCTGAGGTACGCAAATCTGAGTGATGCTAACTTGTTGAATGCCAACCTCAGTTATGCCAACCTACTGGGTGCAGACTTATTTGGTGCGAACTTGCTAGGTGCAGACCTAAGCTATGCTGACCTGTTGAGTGCTAACCTATTTGGTGCCAACCTGCTAGGTGCAGACCTGAGTTATGCCAACTTGCTAGGGGCAAACCTGAGTTATGCCAATTTGTTGGGTGCCAATATGTATTATCCAGCTAGTCTACTTGCTGCCAATCTGAGTGGTGCAAATATGTTGGGTGCGAATATGTTGGGTGCAGACCTGATGGCAGCGACGCTAACTCAAGCCAAATTAGTTGATGCGTACTTGCAGTCAGCCAATTTGCAGCTATCTAATTTAGACCATGCAAAGTTAAACCGCGTGCTCAACGCGGTTTCTGGTCAGAAAATTAAATAAACCGCCTGCAAAATGTTTATTGCATCCAGTAGGGACGCCCTTAATAGCGTTCTTACTGGGTATTGTGTTTTGAATACATTAAAATGCGAGTGAGGCAATATTCCCAGTAGTCCCCTGCACGCTCATAAACTAGGCGTCGCCGGGTAGATAGGTTATACGTGCTGCTCATACTTGACTCAATTTCTTGAGTTTCAGGTGTGCCTTAGCCTTTGCGATGCGGATCAGGTGTTCGAGGTACTGGTACTGTTCCCAAATTTGTTCTTCAGCAGGGGTTAAACCTTGGGTGCGGTTCTTCTCTTGCAGGTTGCTAATCTGTGCTTGCAGTACTTCAGAGGGACGCAGGGCAATAATTTCTTCTGGTGTAGGTAATGTGGCTAAAAACTCCAAGACTTCCGCTACACCTGCAAACCCTATTTGAGAACTGGCGTTCAACTCACGAAGCCCCAATTCCAAGATTTGCGGCAGTTTGTCTTTTAGTGGACTTAGTCGCGATACTAATTCGTCAGGGAGGTCGAGAGTAATCTGCATCGTGACCTAGTGTGAAGCTTTGGAATAACTATAGCAATTGCGATCGGCTTTGCTGGTGCGCGTTAGCGGAGCGGCTCTGTTAGCGTAGCGGGCGGGCAACGCCCGACAAGAGCAAGCGCAATCACACTACTTCAGCAGAGGGGAGATAAAGAGCGATCGCTTTGAGCATCCCAAGACTTTTATTCATCTTGCGCTAAAATTAATATGTCAAATTTGACATAAGCTACTCCTAATAAATTTTTTCGATAAATAGTTATGCCGTATTTAAGCAATGAATTCTCCCAACGAGAGCAAGGTTGTTGTTTGGCTACGTGGCGAGGTGAAGACTCCGCCCTTTTCAGCATCAGCTCGGATTGAGGCAGGGCTGTTGCTACGGAGGTTACAAGAGGGAGAAACTCTCTCGCTGCCTGTCTCTCGACCCATGCCCAGCATCGGCGCTCACTGTCATGAGTTGCGAATCGGTGATAGTGAGACTGACAAACAGTGGCGAATTGTTTACCGGATTGACCCGGATGCCATTGTCATAGCAGATGTGTTTCAAAAAAACACCCAGAAAACGCC
>JALYGX010000313.1 GCA_030776905.1 Cyanobacteriota bacterium
ACGGTAGCCCTAGGACTCTATTCTCATTTATTTACTGCCTTAGTTGTCATTGCCCAGGGAATTTATATCGCGACGATTGAACGTTTGCGAGGCATAAAAACGATAGTGGCATTTGCGATTGCCTTTCTTGCTGGGTTCGTTGCTTTCTCTCCTTGGGTTTGGGTGGTACTCACTAACTTATCCCAAATCGCTAAGGCAACTCCTGAACAAAGTCAACGAATCAAAGAACCTTTAGCCTCTTTAGCTAAAAGTTGGTTCGGAAACCTGAGCAGAAATTTTTTTGATTTTGGCTTTAGCTCGGATTCGCCTTTAGGTTTTCTAGCTTCTATTATTTTAGTAGTCTTAGTCCTAGCCGGATATTCAATTTATTTTCTTTGTCGTCACACTTCTAAACGAGTTTGGTTATTTATCTTAACCTTGGGCGGTTTTCCATCTCTAGCCCTAATCCTACCCGATTTAATTTTAGGAGGTCGTCGCTCCATCTTAGCTCGATATATGATTCCCTTCTATCTAAGCATCCAGCTAGCTATTGCTTATCTCCTAAGTTCTAAAATTTCTGTTAGCTTACATAATCAAAGACAGAAGCTTTGGCAATTTATCCTAGTTATCTTAATATCCGGCGGCATTATTTCTTGTGTAATCAGTTCCCAATCCGAGTCTTCATGGACTAAGCGAACTAACTCCTACAATCAACAATTTGCTAAAATCATTAATCAAGCAAGTCATCCACTACTACTGAGCGAACTATCTAAAACTCCTCCGTACCATTCTATATTTAAACAAGCTTCTCTCAGCCATAGTCTCGAACGTAAAGTGCAATTTCAGTTTATACTTGAAAATACTTTACCTGATATCCCTCAGGGGTTCAGTGACGTGTTTTTAATCGATCCATCGGAGGAATTAAAAGGAAAAATTGAAACCCGCTATAGGTCAAAGCTCAAGCTAATTTCTCGTAACTCAGAAAGTGTGTTGTGGATGTTAGCTAAAAATTAACTGACTTAAATATTAAATTCATTAATTATAATTTAGTTACTACTGCCTCTATGTTTATTACTCTACTGTTTTTTAGTGCAATATTCTGGAAAATTTGATACAATTTTCCACCATTAAGGTCACCTTGGTCTGCCAAGTTGGCTTGTAAAAAACTTCATTAGGGTGACATTTACCTACTACCAAGGAAAATATGGAAAGCCAACTCAGACCGATAGGGGAACGAGTGCATGCCATTTTTGCAAATTTAATGTCTTTAGGTAGACACCTCAAGCCCTCCTCCCAAGCTGAGGCGACAAAACTAGAAAGCTTCCCCTGGGAACTTCCTCCAACTTGGTTACGGTTTTTAATCATTGTATTGTTAGTACTAGGGGTATTTTTTCGCTTCGTCAATCTTGACCGAAAAGTCTACTGGCACGATGAGGTAATTACCTCATTACATTTGGCTGGTCATATAGCAGATGACTTAAAGCCGCAAGTCTTTACTGGCGAGGTAATTGCTGTCAAAGATTTACAAAAGTATCAGCATCCAACGCCTCAAACTAGCTTGATGGATACTATTGATGCTTTGGTTGTCGAAGACCCTCAGCATCCACCTCTTTACTATGTACTAGCGCGATTTTGGATGCAGTGGTTTGGTAGTTCGGTGGCAGTGGTTAGAAGTGTGTCTGCTGTGATTAGCTTACTGGTATTCCCCTGTATCTATTGGCTGTGTCTAGAAGTGTTTGAGTCATCGCTGGTAGGATGGGTAGCGATCGCATTAGTAGCGGTTTCTCCCGTCCATGTCGTCTTTGCCCAGGAAGCACGGGAATATAGCTTGTTGATGGTCATAATCTTGCTATCAAGTGCCTCCCTTCTACGAGCCATACGGATTAATACCAAGGGCAGTTGGCTAATTTATGCAGCCACTTTAGCTTTGGGACTCTATAGTCTGCCCTTGATTGCCCTTACGGCACTTGGACATGCTACTTATGTCATTACCACCAACGGCTGGCGATGGAGTAAAACGATTTCGGGTTATTTACTTGCATCGGTGACAGGCACTTTAGCTTTTGCACCTTGGATTTTACTAACTTTTAAAAGCTTCCAAAAAGCCCAAGAAACGACTGCCTGGTCTTCTAGTAAAGTACCACTATCGCGTTTAGTCAAAAGTTGGGCAGGCAATGTTAGCCGCGTATTTTTTGATATAAATCTTGATGCTGGCGCTTTTTTACTCTATACATTAATCCCGGTTTTAATTAGTTTAAGTTTAGTCATTTATTCGTTCTATCTTCTCTATAAAAGCCCTATCAAAAAATCTTTTTTATTTGTCTTGACTATGATAGGGGTTCCCGCCTTAGCCTTAATTGTGCCAGATTTAATTTTGGGTGGGCTGCGCTCAACCGTTCCTCGCTATCTCATACCGTGTTATCTGGGTATTTTGCTAGCTGTTGCTTATCTTCTAGCTTATCAGATTGTCTCTGCCAGTTTTTTTCAACAAAAACTCTGGCAAGTGATCACAATTTTATTGATTTCGGCTGGAATTGTTTCATGTATAGTCAATTCCCAGTCACAGGTTTGGTGGAATAAGAAGCCTAGCAATATGCACGTTCAATCAGCTAGGATTATCAACAAAAGCGATCGACCTCTTTTAATTACTACTTTTTATGGCGCTAATCCGGGTGAACTCCTATCGATGAGTTATCTTCTCGATCCAAAAGTGCGGCTTCAGTTAGTAGTTGAACCCAACATACCCAAGATTCCTGATAATTTCAGTGATGTTTTTGTATTCAACCCTACGCCAGCCTTAAAATCCGGACTTGAAACAAACTATAACTCCACTGTAGAACCCGTTGAACCCAGTGAAATCCTGCTTTGGAAGCTTAAAAAACGCTAATAACATAATTAATTTCTATTCGACGCCTAAGGCTCCAATAGACGCTTTCCACGTTAGCGATCGCAAGGTACACCCCATGAACGAGAATTAACTGCTGACACTGACATCCACGCGATCAGCTTTGTTACGTACTCTCCTAATCGTATCCGGTAAGACTCCCACCAAAAACGCAAAGGCGTCGTCTGGTAACTTAGCAATTGTCTCAGTATCAAAAAAGCCCTCAAACTGATCGAGGATTTTCTGGGCGCGTTGTAACGGCACTGGGTTGTCTGTAATTTCTCTCGTAAGTCGCACCCACTGCCGCCGAATCAAATAAGCCCGTTGTCGCTCGTCAGCGGATTCAGGAGAAACTAAGGAAAGATTACCCACAGGCAGCACTTGCTGACAATCCAGATCGAACAATCCTCCTACCGCCGAACCGGGGCCTGCGAATTCAGCATGGAAGCGCTTATAGAGAATTAAACCATTCCGGCGGCGAGTATTAACAATTAGTAGCTGCCTATCGTGCAGCTGCTTCAGGATATCCGATGCTTGGGAGTTTTGAATTTGACCCTTGTTGAGTTTCAGGCTTTCCTGTTCCATGTCTTCAAGATAGGTTTACTCTACACTTCGTCTCTAGCTAGTAGTGACAGGAGTTAATTGCTTGTGCAAGAACAGGCGTTTCGGACGCCCAAGCAGCCATGCACCGACGCTTGACTCAACCTGGAGCTGTTCGTAGCCAGTCTTAAGATAAAGTTGTCGTGCCTGATGGTTGTCTTCTAGCACATGGAGATAGAGATCGCAGAAGCCCCATTTTAAGGACATTTGCTCACAGGCGAATAGCAATTGTCGAGCGACTCCTTTACGGCGACACGACTGACTCACTGCCAAGTTAGAGATGTACGGATACTGAGGAACACGGGGTTGCCAGGAAGGGGGAGTGCGAAGCGCAAGCTCTACAGTACCTGCTAACTCCTCACGATCACCTGTAGCCGTAGGAACTGAAGCAACAGCAACGAAACAGGCGTAATGCGGCGCACTAGAGCGGAGTCGATTTCGTAAATCTTCGTAAATTCCTAACCGCAACATGGGGTAAGCCCAGCGCACGAGTCCCGTCGGAGGGTGAAAGCTATCAGTGAGAATCTCCGCCAGGGTGGTTAGATCCCTCGCTTGAGCTGTACGAATTGTAAAATGGGATGCATTGGTAGCAACGGCATCCTGACCAGCAGGGGCTGGTTCGTAGGGCGTCAAGAAAGAGAAGCAAGGGTTCACAACCACAAAAATATTTTGGTAAAAAAATAGAGAAGGTTCAAAGGAAACAAGCTATGAAAAATTTACAAGCACCAGTTTGAGGCTAATCTATTTCCTTGTTTGCCTAGAAATTTAGGCAAAAAGTATTTTTAAACGATATTTAACTAATTGTATCGAGTGCTTGGTGGTCTAGGACATCTAAGACATCCATTTTTGACCCTTAGCTGGTCTTGAGAGAGCAGCGCCTATGCAACATAAGCTGAAATACAAGTCTGTCTGGCGATTGTACAACAACTCTGTAGTTTTGAGCATAGCAACTTGGCGCTCAGCACTCAGCACTCAGCACGGTAGCGAGTAAAACGAGAGTAGAGAAGGATAGTATTGTAAAGTAGTGCATCGACCAACGGTAGTCAAGGCGTAGCGTTCCCTGTGCCGCGACGTAATCAAAAAACTCAAGTATCCGGATAAGCCAAGCTCGTTAAGGTATGTTTCTAACAACCTGACTTTCAGGACTAGGGTAGGGACAGCAAGTTTGTAACTGCCAACAAAGTAGTCAGCACTGGATGGAACACCAACCGTTAGAAACAATTTTTCAGGGAGCAACCTTAAGCACAGAAAAAGCTGTAAGTTTATTTGTGCAGCATCGTGTCTGAAGAGTACATAGCTTGTCGTTCGTTGCTACCACGCCCAGCGCCAGACTACACCGAAAGGAAAACCTGTGGCGATCGCCTCTAGAGCCAGCGTTCATCTTTAGACGTTCCCCTTCTCCTAAAGGAAGGGTACTCCTCTAAAGACGCAGTGGAAAGAGCGCTTAAAGTATAAAAAGCAATAGAAGACATCCAGTAGCTCACTTCATGTCACTTTTGTTAAAGGATACAACCATACTGAAAAACAAAAATTAAAATCGATTGGGGTGCATCACTGAACTATAGCCACAGATCGAAAATGTCTCGGAACGAGTCTTATGCTCAATTGTGCCAGCATTACCTGTTAGGAGCGATTACTTTAGCTTTGATTTCTCGCTCCCGCAGCCATCTTAAGCAGGAAGAATCTGTGAATCAGTGCAGACTGTTTTTATCCGACAAGCTCTGGCAGCAGGAGAGCGGTGCATGAGATCCCAACAAACAAGTAAGCCTAAACTTCTGGTTGTCGATGACGAACCAGACAACCTTGACTTGCTTTATCGGACTTTCCATCGAGAGTACAGAGTATTGAGGGCAGAAAATGGCCCAGATGCACTAGAGATTCTAGCGAAAGAGGGGGATGTGGCAGTAATCATCTCCGATCAGCGTATGCCCTTAATGAGCGGCACCGAATTTCTTAGCCTTACCGCCACGCAATACCCTGATATCATCCGGATTATCCTGACTGGCTACACCGATGTTGAAGACCTGGTAGAGGCAATCAATGCCGGAAAGGTGTTCAAATTCGTCACCAAACCCTGGAATGCTGACGAACTCAGGGCAGTAGTGCGGCAGGCGATGGATACCCACAACGTTCTCAAGGTTCGTACTGAAGAACTGTGCCGAGCACTCCGTCGGGAATCGCTACTTAACACTGTTACCAATACAATTCGCAACGCTCAGTATGGGCGAAGTGGTGGTTCTCCTCTAGAGCAAATCCTGCAAAGGATTGTCGAAACAGTAGGTCATCTGCTCGAGGTAGATATCTGCATTTTGCGTCCTTTTCAGGATGAGCGGTTGCTAGACGAATCGTTTGTGTATCAGAAGAACCAAGGCTTGCCTGATTCCGAGACGGAGGATATTACAGAGCCGCATAACCTCAGCTTAGTATCAAATCCCCCTTACCCTCCACGCTTAAAACAGACATTATGGGAAACCCGTAATGTTGAAGTAATTAACGATGTATTGACAGATGAGCGCTTTACTGGCATCAATCCCGCAGAATTACAACAACAGGCGCTAGCGACTCATGCGGGCAGGCTCAGAGCTTACCAAGAGCTTAATATTTGCTCTAGCTTGATTGTGCCGCTAATTAGTCAACACGAGTTGGTGGCGGTACTGGCACTGCACCGCTGTGGGGAGCCTCATGTCTGGCAGGATGACGAAATTCAGCTAGTTGTGATGGTCGCCGACCAAGCCGCTCTGGCGCTATCTCAAGCACGGGCTTATGAGCAGGTACGAGCTTTGGCAACACGGCAAGCCTTGGTTAACACGATTACGACCGCTATCCGCTCTAGTTTAGACCCCCAAGAGATTTTTACGGCAATTACTCAACAGTTAGGACAGGCGTTACAGGTTGATGGCTGTACTCTCTCCCTTTGGAAAGAGGAGGATGAATTTGTCCAATGTGTTGGCTTGTATGATGGGAAATCGTCCCAAGCACTGGGAAGAGCGGAAGCAGATGTTCGTTCTAGGTCTGGTGCCGCACCACACGTTAATCAATCTCCAATCGTCTGGCCTACGGCTCATCAGTTACCTCAGTCCATTGTCCCCATTGCCGGGAATCCGGTGCTACAGCAGCTTTTAAATACACAACAGCCAGTGGTGATCAATGATTTGGCGGTGAATGTAGAAATGAATGGGCTTGACCTGCCACTGCGTGAGCCTTCGCGAGCGCTTTTAGTCGTGCCCTTACTTTCAGATGGCAAGCTGATTGGCAGCATTACGCTGCGCCAAACTCATAGACCCCGCCATTGGCTCCCTTCAGAAGTTGACTTAGCCCAAGCCGTAGCGTCCCAAGCCGCGATCGCTGTTCAGCAGTCAAAACTTTATCAAAAAACCAAGCAACAAGCTGAACGCTTGCTGGAACTCGATCGCCAGAAAACTGAGTTTTTCCAAAATGTTTCCCACGAGTTCCGCACACCTCTAACCCTGATGATCGGACCTTTGGAGTCCGCTGTGGCTCAAAAGGCGGACTTGCCTTTTGAGCAAGGTGCGATCGCGTTGCGCAATTCCCGGCGATTATTGCGATTGGTCAACCAGTTACTTGATATTCAGCGACTCGACGCAGGTCGGATGCAAGCAAGCTTCCGTCCCTGTAACTTAGTAGAATTTGTTAGCCAAATTATCGAAACCTTCCGACCCTACTGCGACAAAAAGAACATCAAGATTTCGACGCGCCTAACTCCCTGTGCCCCGGTTTATTTGGATGCGGAAAAATTTGATAAGGTGCTTTATAACCTCCTATCTAATGCCATGAAGTTTACTGGGGCTGGAGGGAATATTACCGTCAAGGTAGAACCGGCAGGAGACCACATCCGGATGCAGATTTCAGACACCGGAATTGGCATTCGTAAGGAGCAAATTCCCCATTTGTTCGAGCGGTTCCGGCAAGCGGAAGGGTCAGTTAACCGGAGTTATGAAGGCAGTGGTCTAGGGCTTGCCTTAGTGAAAGAACTGGTGGAACTCCACAAGGGTCAAATTTCTGTAGAGTCGGTTTACTCAGAAGGCACGACGTTCAACGTTTGGTTGCAAACCGGGACGGCTCACCTACCCCTGGAGCAGGTTCTGGAAGTGCCTACAGAAATTCAATCTAGTCGCGCTGCTGTGGAATTAGCCGATCTAGAAATTGAATCCTCTCCGGATGAAGAGGTGGAGGCGGAGGAAGAAGACACGCAGGCAGAAAGACAGGACGACATGGAGATAGTAGAAAACAACTCCCAGTCCTCGCATCTCCCAGCCTCCCCGTCTGCCTATAGTCGCGTGACCGCACCCTCTGTTTTGGTGGTAGACGATAACTTAGATGTACGCACCTATGTGTCTCGAATTCTGCGGCGAGAGGGTTATCAAGTTTTGACGGCTCGAAACGGACAGGAAGGGTTCGATGTAGCTCAGGAACGCCGTCCAGAACTGATCGTGACGGATTTAATGATGCCTGGGGTATCGGGCTTGGATATGATTCGCATGATACGCACCTCGGAGCAGTTGAAAGGGACGCCGATTGTCTTACTTACGGCAAAAGCGGATGAAACGACGCGGATTGAGGGAGCAGAAGGAGGAGCGGATGCCTATCTGTCTAAACCTTTCAACGACCGGGAATTGTTGGCAGAAGTCCGCAACTTGCTGGCGCTCAAGGCAAATGAACGACGAGTCATTGAGTTGAATAATTACCTGACTGAGTCGGTGCTAAGGCGTTTTTTACCGCCCACAATGGTGGAGAAGGCGGCTAGGGGCGAACTGTCGCTGCATTTGCGCCCAGAACCTCGCCTGATTACGATTTTGTTTAGCGACATTGTAGGCTTTACTCAGCTAGCAAACACCTTGCGATCGCGTCGCATTGCTGAGTTGCTCAATGAGTACTTGGAAGCCATGACCCATGCCGTGTTTGATAACGGCGGTACTGTGGATAAGTTCATGGGAGATGCGATTTTAGCGCTATTCGGTGCTCCTGAAGAACTAACTCCCAACGAGCAAGTGCGGCGAGCGATCGGGGCAGCACGGCAAATGTATCGTTCCCTGCATCAGCTCAATCAGCGTTGGCAAGCGATGGGTATTGTTGGGAAAAATGGTCCACCTCCGGTACAATTCCGTTGTGGCATTCACCAAGGAACAGCCGTTGTGGGGATGTTCGGAGGCAGCCAACGGTCAGACTATACAGCGATCGGTCCTGCTGTTAACATTGCCTCTCGACTACAAGAAGCTGCAAAACCCAACTCCATTTTGGTTTCAGCTGCTGTTGCGGATTATCTGGAAGACGATACGATTACCAAGGAAAGTTCCCTCCAGCTCAAAGGGATTGATGAGACCGTTCTCACCTTTTCAGTAAAATCAACGTTAGTCGATCCCAGCTAAAAGGCGCTTCAATAGCGAGCTAGCTTGAAAGTGCTGAGTGCTGAGACAAAAGCAGAGGAGTTTCATTTTTTCGTTGTGCACGACAGAGCGTAGATGGCTGCCTTGAAATAGAGACTTAGGGTTATTGGAGTTTAGTCAAGAGCTAGAAAACCATACCTATGGAAATGTAAGTAATTATTTACGCTCAACTTTATTGATAGGGGAGCTAATTTTGCTCACTAAGCGTCTATTTAGAAAGTAGAAACTAACCTAATTGCTCAACCATGAACACGTCACGATGGCTTCAAGTTGCTCTTGCAGCTACAGCCTCCTTCTTCACTGTCGGGGCTTTGAGTCCGACAACTGCTGCTACTTTTGATACCCAAGAAGTGACTGCTAGTAATTTCATTGCCGTAGCTGCCCCCTACGGCAACAATCAGCATCAACTACTGATCATTGAACAAATCTCCAACAAGCGACCTTGCTGGAGTGAAAGCGGTAACAACCCAGTTACTGTAGACCCTTTACTCCTGAAGTTTGACTTCACAGGTATTTGTGGACGCAGCACTGATAGTAACGGCTATTCAATCCGGATGGCGGGTCAGGATATGGGCTTAGATTACCTCCTCAGAGTAGTTGAGCGTGAGGGAGATTTGGTGCTGGTTGGTTCTCATCGTATAAACCGAGCGATTCCAGATATTGAAATCGGCAGAGCTAAAGGTATGACGGAGGGCTTTGAGAAAATTGTTCTCAATCCAGGTTGGCGGTTTACGAGAAGAACCTATCAAGGCAAGGCATTAGGTCACATCTATATCACCAGTGACTCTGCTACTCCTCCAGTAACTCAAGAATCTACTACCACGCCTGCACCTTTACCCACTAGTCCTCTACCGACATCACCCACGCTCACACCTTTACCCGCTAGTCCTCTACCGACATCACCCACGCCTACACCCTTCCCCGCTAGTCCTCAACCTGTAGTACCAACACCTGAGCCTGAGAGGGAATTAATTTTTACTAAACCAGAAGCTGGCTCAACCACTCCCGGCAGACAAACGCCTGCAACTAGCCCTCAAAACTCGATACCGCCTCGTCCGGGGTCTACAATCCCAGGTTTTGTTGTGCCAACAATGCCACAATCTGGCTCAACTGCTCCAAGAGGAGGAAGTCCTGCAACTAACAATCAAAACTTGCCGTCTCTACCTACCCCAGAGCGTCAAATTCCAGTGTTTGTGACGCCGAAGAACTGAAGGTCTTATCAGTCTCTACAGGCGCTAGAGGCAGGAAACAACAGTTTATACCAATTTACTGAATGCCTGGTAAAAATAAACCCAGGTTTGGGGAATGGGGAATGGAGAATAGTTAGTCCATTCCCCATTCTCTATTAGAAGAATCACTTCTGATCGATCTGTATCAAAATAAGATTTTCTTCCACCAAAGCCCCATTATTGGGCAGGAATAGTTATATTTTTAAAGACTAGATCTGAAATGTAACCTGTCTAAGGTTTTACAACAGGGATTATAAGCGCGTCACTTTTCACAAATTATTCACAGCTAGTTATTACGCTTGAAGAACTTGAGACACACATATCTTCTCTATGCAATAAAGAGAGGAAATTTTCTACGGCTGTCTCTAAAAAAAGCCCAGCCGTCGTAGCTGAGCTTTAGGGTTTATAGCAAAAATCTACTTAAGAACTGGGTTCACTACCAATAGTGGTCGCAGCCGACTGAGAGGACTAAACTCCGCTCAATCGCTGTATAACTTACCGCTGCCCAAGCACCCAAGCACCATGATTTAACAATAAAAAACTACCCAATGCAATTACAGAAGCTAGCGTCCACTTTAACCATAGCTATCCTCTTCATTGGCTGTACTTCTCAACTT
>JALYGX010000314.1 GCA_030776905.1 Cyanobacteriota bacterium
AACAAATTAGCTCAACCTTGCCGTACATTCGAGCAGCAGCTTTTGATTGGCTAAAGCATAAGGTTGAATTTCCAGAGCCTTGCGAAAGGCATATATCGCAGCGCTGTAATCTCCTAACGCAGCATTGCACAAACCTAGACCGTGGAGTGCGCCAAAATGGAAAGGAATGAGTTTAATGACTTGCTGACAGTCATCTCTCGACTTCTTGTACTGCTCTAGGTTGTAGTAAAGCAGAGCGCGTCGATTCCAAGCTTCTGCAAAATCCGGCTGATCTCTAATGAGTTCTGTGAGCAATGCCTCCGCTTGCGTTACATTTCCAACTTCATACATGATTTGGCTGCGTTCGAGCAACTCCATGCCATATCTGCCTTTTTGATGGAACCAGATGCGCCAGAATTCTACTGTTGCCTGGTTGCGAACATTCTCGTCAGGGTTTTTTAAATCTTCAAGCAGTTGCTGGATTGAAGAGTCATGCATGGGTAGGCGGTCCTGTGTAAAGCAATAGGTTAATAGGTTTTGGGTTCTTCTACCACTACTATTGTGTACTTGCCTCGTTGTTGCTGTAATTGTGGCTTGATACATACAGGGGTATAGGATCGCTCACAGGACTTAGGCGATCGCTTGCTCTTCTAGATAGCTTTTTGGACGGAGTTTTGCCGGACAGGCTAATGCTACGGGGCGGCGCTATGACGCTTGCTCACAATATCGAGTAACCATTGCTCAATGCGATCGCCCATTGCTTGATTAGAATACTCGGCTTCTACTCGTTGGCGACAGGCATAGCGGTCAATTTTATCTAGCTGTCCCATTGCCTCTACTAACCCTTCTACCGAATCGGGTTCTACTAAAAAGCCAGTTTTCCCATGCTCAATAATTTCTGCGGGACCACCGCGACGATAAGCGATCGCTGGCACACCACAAGCTAGGGCTTCAATCGCTACATTGCCAAACGCTTCTACCCAACGCGGCGTCATTAACAGTGCCCGACACTGACGTAAGCGTTTTTGCAGTTCATCAGTTGAGAGAAACCCTGCGTATTCTACTGGTGCGTCTGGATAATCGCGGACAATCTGCTGCCAGTAGCCTTCATTTTCCATAAAACCCATGATTTTCAGGGGAATGCCAGTCAACTCGGAGGCTGCCACCGCATCTTCCAACCCTTTTTCTGGCGCAATTCGACCTACCCAACCCACCCAAGGCGCAGGTTCTGCACAGAAGTCATAAAGTGATAAATCGATGCCATTTCCTAAACACCGACAGCGGTTTGCAAAGGTAAACGTTTCTGCCTGTGCCCGACTGTGTACGCCGATCGTACCGGGAAATTCAGTTGCCACCCGCTCAATAATTTGATCCATCGCCTGAGTCAACGAACCCATACTGACCAAATGAGCGATCGGGCAACTGAAAAAAGGTGTTAGATAGAAGGGCAACCAGTCATAGGCGAAATTAATCATTAAGTCATAGTCGGTTTGCACCTGCCGTGCGTAGTCCCAGAAATTCGCCAAGACGGAAGACGGTGGGATGATAATGGGAGCATCTCGCCCTTGAGTTTGAGCGCTGATTTGTGGAAGTCCTGGAATCTCGACGAGGGGCATTCCCCAAGCGGTAGATTCTTCAGTCGCAACGATTTTAAGGGTATGACCCCGCTGCATTAGTTCCGTCCCGATGATACGCAAGGTCAATTCGACACCGCCACCCAATCCCGAACCTAAGGGACCAATGGGATTAGAGACGAGGAGTAATTTGAGCGAATTGCCAACTGCTGCGGTCATTGCTATTAATAAACTTCTCGCGACGCAATACCTAAATTGTATTTAGCTATAAGTCTCAAAAGCCTCTAATTTTGGATGAGGAACCGCAGCTCAATCCAGATAAATTTAATACTCATCTGCGTTTATCTGCGGTCTGAAAAAAATCTGGGCGATCGCCAATGATGTTATGCCGTAGTGAACTTTCCCGCTATTAGCCTCATTTCTACTGAGGTGTGAGCATTTCAGCTTCTGGCTCTATTATTTTGACTGGCACTGAGGCTAAAGTAACTGACCCAGTTGCCTCTAGTAGGTTATCGCTCTGAGTTAGCGTTCCTTCAGCTAGGGCAAGATTCTTAGTAACGGCTGGTTGCCGAACCAAAGATTGCAACTTAGCGGCGATTTCTTCACGCTGATTGATTAGATAAATACTAACCAAAGTTAGGGATACGCCGAACCACTGAACGGGAGTGAGTACTTCAGACAAAAGCCAGTTACCAAACAGCAGTGCAAAGACAGGCGTCAGAAAGGTTAGAGAACTGAGACTGGTGAGGTTACCGCTAGAGGCGAAGTAGAAGAATAGACCGTAAGCGATCGCACTGCCAAAAATCGTTGAATAAGATAATGCCATCCAGCCATAGAGGTCAATATTTACCCATTGCTGAGATTCCAAAACCCCAGAGAGGGCAAACAAGGGCAATCCACCTATAATCATGTGCCACCCCGTAGCCACAACTGGGTCAGCATATCGCGTCACAAACCGAATCATCACTGTCCCCACCGCCATTGAAAGCGACGCCAACAGCATCAGCCACTCTCCATTTTGAAATAGCTGCTGCCAGCTAAACTCTATAGCGGTAGAGTTACCATGCAGGAGACTGACCATCCACTCATGGGGTAAGCCAATTAGACTGATGCCTAAAACCCCAATACACAGTCCGATACCGCCCCACAGTCCAATGATTTCGCCAAACAACAACCCTGACAACAGCGCCACCGCTAGGGGTTGAGAGTCAATCATTACCGAACCCAACCCCGCACCTGTTCTGACTAATCCCTCTGCCAAAAATCCTTGAAACAGCGCCCCATCCACCAAAGCAAATAAGCTAATCCACAGCCATGCCATCCAACTTTTTGGCTGGGGGCGTCCCATCACCCTTGCTGCCACCAAGACTAACATTCCTGCTGGCACTAACCGCACCCCCGCCATGAATAGCGGCGTTGTATTCGGGATGACGCCTTTCATCGCCACCATTGCTGTCCCCCAGAGGAAAAAAGGAGCAATCAGCAGTAAGGAGGCGAAAGGGGATTGAATCTTCGTGATTTTTAGCTGCATGAGTAGAAGCTTTGTTTTGGGCGAAACTACGAACGGGATAAAAAATAATTGTTTATGAATCTTTTCAACAATTGTACTGAATCTTATCGTTTTGTTAAGCTTATGAGTCAAAGTTCTAAGCCAATGTAGCGAGCTTGACCAAATTAGACTTCAAAGCCGAAATAACTGAGAGCCTTGAATGTTAAGACTTATGGGCACTCAACACTCAATACTCAGCATCCTCCCGCTTGGCTGTGGCGTACTCATCACGGGCAAAGCGCCGCTCGCCTAACAGCACTCCAGCGATCGTGCAAACTAGAGTAAGATGCAGCCTGCGAATTGTTAGGCTTACTTGTTTAGCTCAAAACGATTTAACACCTCATGCTTTGGCCTTTTAAGCCCAAATTTCGTAAACAAATAGCTCGAATTGAAATCACGGGAGCGATCGGCGCTGCCACGCGCAAACGGGTTCTCGACGCCCTGAAAATGGTTGAAGAGAGGAAGTTTCCGGCTTTACTCTTGCGGATTGACAGTCCTGGCGGCACTGTCGGCGATTCCCAAGAAATTTACAGTGCCTTAGTGCGCCTGCGAGAGAAGGTTAAAGTTGTTGCTAGCTTCGGCAACATCTCAGCATCGGGGGGAGTGTACATTGGCGTAGGTGCTGAACGGATCGTGGCAAACCCCGGTACGATTACTGGCAGTATTGGTGTAATCCTGCGCGGCAATAACCTGGAACGTCTGTTAGAGAAAGTCGGTGTTTCCTTTAAAGTCATTAAATCTGGTCCCTATAAAGACATTTTGGCTTTTGACCGAGAATTGACAGAGCCAGAAAAGAACATTCTTCAGGACTTGATTGATACAAGTTATCACCAGTTCGTCCAAACGGTTGCCGAGGGTCGCAAACTAGCCGTAGAAACGGTGAGAAGCTTTGCGGATGGTCGCATTTTTACAGGTGAGCAAGCCTTAGCACTGGGTATTGTTGACCGATTGGGAACAGAGGAAGATGCACGTCGTTGGACAGCAGAATTGGTTGGTCTTGACCCAGATAAAACCAAGTGTTTCACTATTGAGGAACCCAAACCTTTGTTGAACCGACTGCTACCGAGTAGCCGGAGCGGGAGGGCGTCAGGGCTAGCGGCTGGGATAGACTGGGTAGAATTTGAACTATCTACAAGTGGTCAGCCTCTGTGGCTGTATCGACCTTAATCAAGGGGCTAGAGGCTAGAGAGTGTAAGAGTTAAAAGCTTTGTGCTAATTAATGCTTCTCCCTAGTCTTTAGTCTCCAGTCCCTAGACCCTAGTATCTAAAATTGGAGGAATCAAAGTGGTAGAGTGGCGAGTTCGGGCGATTCGCGGGGCAACAACTGCCTCAGGAAATACAGTTGAGGCAATCCGAGAGGCAGTAACAGAACTGCTGGATGAACTAGAAGCACGCAATCAACTCGACCACGATGAAATCATTAGTGTTATCTTTACGGCAACTCGCGATTTGGATGCGGTATTTCCGGCTGCGATCGCACGAGAGCGTCCTCACTGGGATAATGTTGCTCTGCTCGATGTCCAGCAAATGCACGTCGAGGGTAGCGTACAGCGCTGCATCCGATTTTTAATCCACGTCAACACCCCAGCTCAAGTTAAGATTTACCATCCCTATTTGCGTGGAGCAAAAAACTTACGACCGGATTGGAGTTTAACTGAAGTTAGTCGGACGATACCGTCTGCTGTGAAATCCCGTCGCTGATGTTTGCTACTTATGCTCTAAGAAAAAAAAGCCACATTACATATTAAAGGGATGATGTGTAGGAGCAGATGGCATATGTCTACATAATCCGTGGTGGAGAAGTTGAAAATCTTGGGCGCAAGCCTTGCACCCCTACACACATCCGCATCTTTTGCAGTCAATCATTACAGGATTAAGCAATACCGTTAGCCCTGTTTACCCATAAACGAAGATCTTGGCATGAGTCATGGCTAAATCCGTTGAGAGTTGAGCAATTTGAACCTGCTCTAGAGAACCTGTACCATCAGCATCGAAGAATAAACCTCCCGTAGTGCTGTTGTAGATAAACCTATCGCTTTCATCGACTGCCGTTGTGCCAAGGGTGAATTGCCTGACGGGGTGACAACCCCGTCAGAAACCACGCCGTGTGTGGGATGGGGGCTTGATTATGGTAAAAAAGATCGGTCTCGTATTATCAACAAGACCG
>JALYGX010000315.1 GCA_030776905.1 Cyanobacteriota bacterium
TCAATAAGAGTACTTTAGATGACGCCGCCAACTTACTCCGAAATTTAGGAGTGAGAGGGGATATTTTAACCGTAGACGGTGGTAGTTCTACCTTCATTACCAATCCCCGCACGGATAACTTGGTTACGCCACAACCAATTACCATCAAAGATAATCCTAACGCCAGGAATTTACCGCATTACCTGGCATTCCGCAAAAAAGGAGACTCGAAAGAACCTCCAAAAATTATTATCCGTCAACCCGCCAATCCTCTCCCAATTAAACCGGGATTTCCTTACCTAATTCTGTGGAGGGACAATGTAGCTGGTGATGTAAAAATTGAATTGTATGAAGGCTCGAAACTGATTCAAGTAATCGCGCCTAAAACAGCAAGTGATGGTGTCTTTGAATGGACACCTGACACTCCGGTATTACAAGAGTCTGTTATCCGAGTAATGAGCTTAGAGCATAAAAAGGTTTTTGGGAGTCTGCGGTTAGTCAGGTTCTGATTCGTTTTGCCCATATAGGGCTTCTGCCAGCGTCTCGTCCTCATATCCCGCCTCGTTCAAGGCGTGTTTGGCTAAATCCAGGTCAAAGATGCCCTGAGAGTCATTAGCGCGAAGGTACTCAACGGCTTTTACTAAATGAGCGATCGCATCTAGTGAGGCTTCTAGTCTGGTTTCCAGTTCCTTAACTTTGGTTGTGAGGTCTTGTGGCGTTAGCTCACTCATACACTTGGGTTTACAACAGGATTTCTCAATTTTAGGGATTTGGCGCTGTAGCCAATGAATGATAAAAAAGGCGACGGTTAAAAAACCGTGCGCCCACAACTTATTGGCACTCTTGAGGCGATACCCGCCTACTGTCATGCCAACCGAAGCTTAACGGCTTGCCATCTGGAAACGTTCGTTAACAGCATCCCAGTTGACCACATTCCACCACTGCTTCAGATACTCAGGACGCTTGTTCTGGTACTTGAGATAGTAGGCGTGTTCCCAGACATCGTTGCCCATAATCGGAAAGTGACCTGCACTCATCGGATTATCTTGGTTGGGTGTACTAATGACTTCTAACTTGCCATCACTCGTGCGCACCAACCAGGCCCAGCCACTGCCAAATTGGTTAGCACCAGCATCGTTGAACTTGGTTTTGAAGCTTTCAAAGTCACCAAATGTATCGGAAATCGCCGTGGCGATCGCACCCGTTGGGTCCCCTCCAGCATTCGGACCCATGAGTGTCCAGAACATCGTGTGGTTTATATGACCGCCACCATTGTTCCGCACGGCGGTCTTGATGTCCGAGGGTAAGGTTTCGAGGTCGATAATCAATTCTTCAGGGCTTTTGCCTTGCAGATCAGGATGCTTTTCTAGCGCGGCATTCAGCTTGCTGACATAGGCTTGGTGGTGCAGATCATGATGAATCTGCATCGTCTGTGCATCGATGTAAGGCTCTAGAGCGTCAAAGCTATACGGTAATGGCGGTAGTTCGTGTGCCATAAAAATGTCCTTTGTTACGACTTGCAACTCAGTAAAGCTGATGATTAGGCTCTGGCACTCCAGATGTCAACCTTACCAGCCCACTATCCACAAATCTTAAATCCATATCGTAAGTCCGAATATAGGCATATATACGCTAATTTTCGGGATTGTCATGTTAAAGCTACGAATTTTTCTGTCTAGCGACCGCTGAGAAGAGTTAATATCACTTTTACTTATGCCCGCCAATTGGATGCTCAAGCTTCTAACGGTACTTGATAGTTATTGGTGTTCTATTAAGTCTTTGACAATTGCGATCGCGGCTTCTGGTGTTTTAGCAACGAATACCGTTCCGGACGACAGGCTTGTAAAAAAACGTTGGCTTTCCTGATACTCGCTTAACAAAACTACTGATTTATTTGCTTTTAAGGCGAGTGCTACTTCAGATGCCGTCCCAGCACCCATGCCACAGGCAATCACAACATCGCTGGAGAGGACGTTGATGTTGTTTCTAGCACTGCCCATATCCGTGAAGATGGCGATATCAACCGCCTCAGAAATGCCACTATCGTCAGCGGTGGGAAGAATACCGACCGTAAGACCATTTGCCGCTTTTGCCCCACGATTAGCCGCCTTCATCACGCCAGCATTCCTGCCGCCTGTCAAGAGAACCCAGCCTTCTTCAGCAATAAGTTTGCCGAGTTCGTAGGCATTTTGCTGGTCAGCCTGAGATGCCCCAGTGCCGGGACCCATAACCCCGATTAAAATTTTTCTCATTACAGTTGCTAAAAAACCGACCCCGCAATCATCCCAGCAAGTACAACAAAGCCAATCCAAACATTTTGGCTGAAAATCTGACCATACACGGGTCTGGGAATATCTTGCTGACGCAAGCGGGTATATTGCCAAGCCCAAGCAATGGTAGCAAGAGCGATCGCTATCCAAAAGCCTAGCCCTAAATGCATCTCGACACCCAGCACCACAATCAGCCCAGCCGTACCCGCAAAGAAAAGACCAACAGCCTCCGCTGCATAATCCCCAAAAAATATGGCACTGGAGTTAATGCCAATTTTCTGGTCGTCCTCGCGGTCTGACATGGCATAAACCGTGTCAAATCCCAACGTCCAAAGTACGGTTGCCCCCCAGAGTAACCAAGTTGCGCGTTCCAGGCTACCTGTGACAGCACTCCAACTAATTAGGACGGCAAAGCCCCAAGCGATTGAAAGCACTAACTGCGGTACGGGAAACACTCGCTTGGCGGTTGGGTAGAAAATGATTACTGGAACGGCAGCAACGCATAGCCAGAACGTGAAAGGATTGAGATAGAGGGCGAGTACGCCAGCACAACCCATCGCTATTAAGGCAACAACGATGCCGATTTGGACAGAGAGGGCACGAGAGGCAAGAGGGCGAGTGCGCGTTCGTTCAACTTGTGGGTCAATATCTCGATCCCACAGATCGTTAACCACACAACCTGCCGCACTCGTCGCTAAAGTCCCTAAAATAATCACACCGACTAGCGAGACAGGTGGCATTCTATCAGCCGCCAAAAAGACTGCCCACAACGCAGGAATCATCAAAATCAGGCGTCCGGCGGGCTTATCCCACCGCAAAAGCCGAACGATCGCAAGCCAAGTGGGTGAAGGATTGGGTTGTTGCTGGGTGAGCATGAAGCAAATTGTTAGTTAATGGTTTTTAGGTTTAGGAAGGCACTTGTTTAATTTTGTATCGAAAAAGTCTCAAATTTGCCGGACGAATTTTTAGCCATCAAGGAATTATAAAGAGGAGGTAAGGCTTAGGTACTCAATTCTCGTTGAATTTTAAAGAGGATGTGAGGTTTGATTAGTGAATCCCCTTTAAAGATATCGTTGTTCATAAAGTCCGCTCTAGCGTTGTTCCCTTGGATACCTTGTGATGGTCAATTCAATCGCCAAAGAGAAGTTCGTAAGTAGTTATCCTGCTGATGAGAAGCGAGAGCGCACTCTTGCTGCCATTGACATCGGTACAAATTCTATTCACATGGTTGTGGTGCGGGTTCATCCCGCGATCCCGGCATTTACGATTATTGCTAAAGAAAAAGATACAGTACGGTTAGGCGATCGCGATCCCAAGACAGGCGATCTCACCCCAGTTGCAATGAATCGAGCGATCGCTGCCTTGCAACGCTGTCAGAAACTGGCAAAAAGCTTGAATGCCGAACAAATTGTTGCCGTAGCAACCAGCGCCGTGCGAGAAGCACCAAATGGGCGAGATTTTTTGAAGCAAGTCGATGCGGAATTAGGGTTATTTGTCAACTTAATTTCTGGTCAAGAAGAAGCGCGGCGGATTTACCTGGGTGTCCTGTCGGGGATGGAATTTAACAGCACACCTCATATCATTATTGATATTGGTGGCGGCTCTACAGAATTAATTTTGGGCGATAGTCACGAACCTCGTTCCCTCAGCAGCACGAAGGTAGGAGCCGTTCGCCTTACCGCTGAGTTCATTACCACAGACCCGATAAGTAACACCGAGTTGCAATACTTGCAAGCTTATATCCGAGGTATGCTAGAG
>JALYGX010000316.1 GCA_030776905.1 Cyanobacteriota bacterium
TATCCAGAAACGGAAAATAGAACTAAGACATTTGTTCTAGGTTTCGCTAAAGTGAATTATTCTTTGCTGAAACCCCTTTTGTATAAATCTTTCTTAAAAGCTATTAATACCGTAGTAGAGCAGGATACAACGGCGGTTGAAAATTTGTATCCGAGACAAAAACCAAAAATTAGACTGCCAAATGAAGAGATTATGTTCTATGCAGAAAAACTATACCAGGATTGGTAGGAAAATTGCGATCGCAGGTAGTATCCGAGGATGAAATAAGGGGCGATCGCTTTTGCTTCTCTATGAGCCAATCTTCAGTGCTAGGCTACAGTTAGCCAGATCGAGAGGCAACCGATGGATGCTCTTATCCTCAATTTAAGCTCTGCTATTGAGCTAACAGATGAGCAGTTCTTCCAACTGTGTCAGAATAACCGCGATTTACGACTTGAGCGCACGGCTGAGGGAGAACTAATTATCATGCCACCAACAGGATGGGGGAGTGGAAATCGCAATTCTAAGCTGACAGCTCACGTCGAACTCTGGGCAGATGCTGACGGTACGGGACTAGCTTTTGATTCGTCAACAGGCTATAAGCTTCCTAATGGTGCAAACCGTTCGCCGGATGCTTCCTGGGTAAGACGGGAGCGATTAGAAGCCCTCAACCCAGACCCAGCAAGATTCCTGCCGATGGCTCCCGATTTTGCGGTCGAATTGCGCTCGGCTAGCGACAGCTTGCAGACAGTACAACAAAAAATGCAGGAGTACATTGACAATGGGGTGCGTCTAGGATGGCTCCTTGACCCCCAGAATCAACGAGTGGAGATTTACCGTCCAGGGCAGGATGTGGAGGTGCTGGAATCTCCGACTAGCTTGTCAGGAGAGGATGTACTGCCTGGATTTATGCTGGACTTAACACAGATTTTGAGTTAATCGCTCGTGACTTCAGCCGCAGAAAATCAAGACCAACAGCATCCTCAAGAAGGACGCGATCTGGAAATCGTCGATCGCCTTTTACGGGAAGAACTAACTGATTACAATCAGGCAGAACTCGCCCGACTGCGAATTCGCTATCGTGGTTTTCCAGGTGCCAGAAGCATTCAACAAAACCTGGATGTCGTTCTGCAACGCTGGCAGCTTACAGAAGAAGAGCTTTTTGAGAGAACTCGTCAGCTTCATGCCGTCGGTAAAGTTTATAGACGTGGCGACTCCCAAGGGCAAGATGATTGGAGTTGAGTTTCAGGTGCAATAACTTTTAATAACCTTGACGCTCACCTTCAGCTTTAGCGGCTGGCTGAGAAGTTGCCTCAGGTGACGGGTTTGTGGGTGCTGCGGGAATGATCAACAACTGCTGCTGTGTATTCGCTGGAGCGGGAGCAGCTACTTGCTCAACTTTGGGTGGGAATTCCGGAGCGGCTGGTGGAGCGGGAGTAGCCGCTTGCTTAACTTTGGGTGGGAATTCCGGAGTGGCTGATGGTTGAGGGGTAGCGTTAGCTACGGCTGTATTAATCGCAGTACGGACTGGTTCTATTGTCTGAGCTACCTGAACTTGCTGTTGCAGTTGCTCAGTTGAAGATACTAGGTTACCCAGTCCATTCACTAACTTTTTAACATTCTCGCGAAAGGCTGGGTCGCCTGTCAGCTCATCCAAATCGGAGGTAATCTTTTGGGTATTTTCAAACGTTGCCCGCGCTGAGTCGAGCGTTTGTTGCAAAAGGAATGCACTATTGGGATTATTCAAGGAAGTGGTGATGTCGCGCAAGTTAGCAGACGCTTGGGCAGCATTAGCGGAGAGGGTTTCTAAATTATTGAGTAATTGTCCAACATTTGCCTTCCCGACAGTGGAGTTAAGCTGAGTGATGGTAGAGCCTGCCTGCAGTGATGTAGAAGTCAAGCTGCCTAAAAGTCCCCGCAACTGGTCGCTGGTTTGCTTAACGCTATCCAATGTTCCAACTAAAGTACCGCGATTGGATACTACCAGATCGTTAGTGGAGGCAATAAGCTGATCGAGTTGAGCCGCCGTCAAGGTGAAGCGATCGGCAGTATTGCCAATGCGAGTGGCTGCAAAACCGAGTTGGTTAGTACTCTGAGTGGCGGCTCTGGTGACAGAATTTGCCGCTGTCGAGAAGGTTCCTATCTCGCGCCGCGCTGAACGAGACAACAGGGACAACTCAGTCGAGAGTTGCGTTAGTCCAATTGCGGCAACGTTAGCGTTTTTCGTAAGTGCATTGACGTTGCTGAAGAATGCTGGATCGCTGTAGACATTAGACAGGCGAATTGTGTTACGCAGCAGTTCATCAAAGCTGACCCCAATGACACCATTAAGGCGATTTCTGTTACAAATAACTAGCTCGGAATTGCATTTAGAACCTAGGGGATTGATTGTCAGTGCATCGCTGGGTAAGGGTTTTAGCGGCGTGATGTCAATTGCCGTTTCGCCAATTAAACCAGCTTGATTCGCCTCAATTCGGGAATCGCGAGGGATTAATAAGTTTGGTGGAGTAATTTCAACCGTGACATCGACGCCATTCGTTGCAGCTCTAAGATCTGTGATTCTGCCGACGGCGACGCCGCGATAGCGTACTTGAGCACCCACTTTCATGCCAGCAACATTGCCAAAGTTCACGATGAACTTATAGCTACGGTTGCCAAAGGTGAGGTTACGCAGCCACAGCACCAAGCCGATGAATACGGCGAGTCCCACTAGGATTAATAACCCAACGGAGCCTTCTCGAATCGTTCGCGATCGCATGATTTCTCCTCCCTTAGCTATTAACTGTAACTTTTTTGTCCTTTATCCTTTGCCAACGAGTTATGCTCAAGGACAAATGACAGCTAATGGCTAATTGCGGCTTGCTAACAATTATCCTAACCGACTACCTGAATTGGTCCTGAGATACTAGCACTAAAGAATTGTCGAACTAGGGGATTATCTGTAGTATCTATTTCGCTAACGTTGCCTTGCCACTGTACCTTGCCCTTGTAGAGAAACACAACTCGGTCGGCGGTGCGGCGAATTGTACTCTGCTGGTGTGTCACCATTACGTATGTACCACAACCTTTGGCTGTGTACTGTAGCTGACGGACTAAATCCTCAATTACTGTCGAAGCAATCGGGTCAAGTCCAGCGGTTGGCTCATCGTACAGTAAGACTTCTGGGTTATCCTTAGGATTTTCTGGATTGGACATGATTGCACGAGCAAAACTGACACGCTTGCGCATCCCTCCCGACAGTTCAGCCGGAAAGCGATCGCTAATACCCGACAACCCAACCATCTCCAGTTTTTGATGCACCAGTTCCCGAATCTTCGGGCGCGACATCCTAGAGTGCTGGTATAGCAAAAAACCGACATTTTCTTCCACGGTCAACGAGTCGAACAACGCTGCCTGCTGAAACACCATCCCGATGCCTACCGGGTCTTCGGCATCCTCGATTAAACCAACACGCTTCTGTCCTTGGACATAAATTTCACCCGCATCAGGAAGCAGTAGACCCGCGATAATCCGCAGAATTGTTGATTTGCCTGTGCCAGAGGGACCAATAACCGCCAGTGCCTCGCCCCGATCAATTGTCAGATCGACATTATCCAGGATGATATTACCACCAAACGACTTGCTGATTCCCTTTAGTTCAATCAGTGGCTCTGTCATAAGGGGCTAAGGAAATTGAAATTTAATCGGTTTAT
>JALYGX010000317.1 GCA_030776905.1 Cyanobacteriota bacterium
CTAGACCATTACTGACTACATCCGCTTGATACCCTAGCTGCTGCAACAGGTACAGTCCTACCTTCTGGTTGACAACATTGTCCTCGGCTAACAGAATCCTGAGCGGCAAGCGTTGAGCCAACCGCGAATCAATCGGCGCGAAGCCGGAAGGCACAGGGTAGACTTCAATGGGCTGTTCCACCAGAACTTGATTCAGAACCTTGTATAGGTGAGACTGTTTAATCGGCTTATTAATGAAGGCGGCAAAGTTAGCCTTGATGCTGGGGTTGCTGGTTTCTGGCTGACCAATACAGGTGAGCATTACTAATGGTAGCTTCTGGTAACTGGGTTGTCTGCGGATTTCTGTTGCTAACGCCAGCCCATCCATCCCTGGCATCTGTCTATCCAGGAGAACTAGGTCAAATAGCTCTCCCTGCTGTAGCAACTTCAAGGCATCTGAACCCGACTGAGCAACACGGGTCAGCATTCCCCAAGCTTGTCCTTGCTGAACTAACATTTGGCAGCTTGTGGCGTTATTATCGACAATCAGCAGTCGCTTCCCCGCCAACTGGGGTTGTGTGCCCTTAAACTCAATCGGAGCAACGCTGTTGACAGCTTGAGTGACTACGGTGAAGGAAAAGGTAGAGCCTTTTCCCACTTCAGTGTCTACCCAAATGCGACCCCCCATCATTTGACACAATCGTTGAGAGATGACTAAACCTAGCCCCGTCCCCCCATAGTGGCGATCGCGCGAAGTCTCAACTTGGCTAAAGGGTTGGAACAGACGATCGAGACTCTCCGTTGGGATGCCGATGCCTGTATCTTTCACCGCAAACAAAATCTCATATTGTTCGCGTGCATCGTTGTCTAACTCAACGTCTAGTTTCCGAGCCGTCACTGAAAGCGTAACCTCTCCAGAATGCGTGAACTTTACGGCATTACACAGCAGATTCACCAAGATCTGACGCAGGCGGTTGATGTCTCCCACAATAGTGTCTGGCGTTGACTCGTCGATTAGATGAACCAGCTCCAGCCCTTTTTGTGCCGCTTCAGACGCAAGCAAATCCAGGGATTCTTCAATGCAGCTACGAAGATTGAAGGGGTGTTGCTCTAGTTGCAGCTTACCGGACTCAATTTTGGAAAAGTCGAGGATGTCGTTAATAATTGTCAGGAGTGCCTCGCCACTGCTACGAATGGTATCAACGAAATCGCGCTGTTTTTCTGTTAGTTCACTGTCAAGCAGCAGATCAGTCATGCCAATCACTGCGTTCATCGGTGTGCGGATTTCGTGGCTCATCGTTGCCAGAAACTCACTTTTGGCTCGATTAGCAGCTTCGGCGGCTTCTCTAGCTTTCTGCGCGGCTTCCTCCATTTGCCGCCGTTGAGTCAGGACACCCTTTAAAACCCTCAAACTCCCTCGCAGCTCTAACTGGGTCAATACCTGATGAGCCAGGGTTTGTAGAGCCTTGCACTGCTCCTCAGTTAGGGAACGCGGGATGTAGTCGATAACGCACAAACTCCCCAAAGCCAACCCGCTTCGTGTAACCAAGGGCACACCCGCATAAAAGCGAATATGAGGGTCTGAGGTCACTAGTGGATTAGTGGCAAAGCGTTCGTCTTTTAACGCATCTTCCACTATCAAAATTTGCTTCTGTAAAATTGTGTATGCGCAGAAAGCAACATCGCGGCTTGTCTCGTTTGCACTCAGCCCTACCTTGGATTTGAACCATTGTCGTTGAGCATCCACGAAACTGACCAAAGCGATCGGTGCTTGACAGACAGATGCAGCCAACTGAGTTAACTCATCAAAAGCCTCTTCTGGCTCAGTGTCGAGCACGGAATACTGACGTAGAGCTTGCAGTCGCGAAGCTTCATTATTAGGTAAGGGCGCTAGTAACATATCATGCTATTGTGCTTGGGTCAGGTCAACTGGCTGTTGGAACCCAGGGCCTATTTGCTCGAATTTCTGTTAGTCTGGCATATACATTTCTTTTATAGCTTCTCTACTGGCAAGCTTTTGTAAAGTCATACGACACGGATGTGAAGTCAACAACACTAATTTGTTACTAGCGAGCAATAAAGTGTTACACCAATTCCCTAAAGTTTTGATATCTATCTGAAGGTGGCAAACAGAGCAATGCCAACAAAAATACCCTGTCCAAATTGGACGGGGTTTATTGTTCTCTAAACTCAGCTTTTAGTAGACACTTAAACACGCTATGCAACTTTTCATTCGCCCCCTTTTTCAAGGGGGAACCCGAAACTTCTTGAAAGTTGCACCTAGCGCAATGGCAGGTTTTTTAGCAACAATTAAGCCGACATCTTTAATTGAATTACAGACTCGACATAACTTCCCGTGCTGCTTCCAATGTGCGATCGATATCTTCATCTGTGTGAGCTAGGGACGTAAACCCTGCCTCAAACTGAGAAGGAGCCAGATAAACACCATGCTCTAACATCCCGCGATGGAAGCGGCTGAACTTAGCCAAGTCAGACTTTTTGGCGTCCTCGTAGCTGTGAACGGAGTCACCTGTAAAGAACAGACCAAACATCGCGCTGATTTGCCCACCGTAGGCCTCGTGACCTGTTTCCTTAGCAAATTGCAGCAGTCCGTCTGATAGCTTCTTGGTAATGCGATCGAGCTGTTCATAAGTACCCGGTCTTTGCAGCAACTCCAGGGTCTTAATTCCTGCTGTCATTGCCAAAGGATTACCCGACAGGGTTCCGGCTTGATACATCGGCCCAGCCGGAGCAACCATTGACATGATATCTTTGCGTCCGCCGTAAGCTCCTACAGGCAAGCCACCGCCAATAACCTTGCCTAGTGTTGTCAAGTCAGGTGTGACACCAAATTTTTCCTGAGCGCCACCGTAGGCAATGCGGAAGCCAGTCATTACTTCATCAAATACCAGCAGCGCCCCATACTCTTTGGTTAGCTCTCGCAAGCCTTCCAGGAAACCAGCGACAGGGGGAATAAACCCAGCATTCCCGACGATTGGCTCTAGAATTACACCAGCAATTTCATTGGGATGGGCGTCAAATATCGCTTTGACGGCTTCCAGGTCATTGTAAGGAGCGGTCACAGTGTTAGCCGTAGCGGCTTGGGGAACGCCGGGGGAGTCAGGCAAGCCAAGAGTCGCGACGCCAGAACCGGCCTTAACCAAGAGCATATCCGCGTGACCGTGATAGCAGCCTTCAAACTTGATGATTTTGTCCCGCCCGGTGAATGCCCTCATCAGACGGATGATTGCCATACAGGCTTCTGTCCCCGAATTAACAAATCTCACCATCTCGATACTGGGGACGGCATCAATCACCATAGATGCTAAGACATTTTCCAGGGCTGACGGTGCGCCGAAACTGGTTCCTTTCTCTAGGGCGTCGTGTAGAGCCGCAATGACTTCCGGATGGGTATGACCGCAAATGGCGGGTCCCCAACTTCCTACATAGTCAATGTACTGGTTGCCATCAACATCCCAGATGTAAGCACCTTTGACGCGGTCAAAGACGATGGGTTGTCCTCCCACTGATTTGAACGCTCGGACTGGGGAATTCACGCCTCCTGGCATCAGCTTTTGGGCAGCAGCGAAGATTTGTTCTGATTGGGTTGTTTTAATGGTGGTGTTAACCAAGGTTATCTCCGTAGTAGGACGTTAAAAAGTCTATCTGTAGATAGGGGTATGCCGTGTTTATAACTCCTATGCTAGTTAATTATCTATCTCAGCAAACAATTGAGATTATGTTATATAAAACGAATCAAGATTTACCCAAAGAGATTCGCGATCGCTTATCCGATGCGGCACAGGATTTGTACCGGGCTGCCTATAACTCCACAATTCAGTGGTATGGAGAAGCGGCAAAAGCTCATAAAGTTGCTGCAAGTGCTGTGAAAATGAAGTTAGCTAGAGACTTGGCTATCCTTGTCTAAAGTAGAGTTGCATAAGTTTAACTTGGGCAAGGCTACCCTCTGAGGCTAAGGTTTCACTAAATTCTCTAAAACCATCGGGCTATCTTTGGTAGTACTCTAATATTCAACGCGACTATTAGCCAAATCAACTAGTCCATTCCCAATAGTATCGTGAACGAAGGAATCACGACGGTCAACATCGACCCGTAAGTCGTCTGTACTCCTCCCATTCAGCCATCTCCGGCGTTCAGATTCGCTACGATGAACCGGAAGTGCGAACCCGTGCTAAATGCACGTAAAACAGACCTGACTTACCGCGATCGCAACAAGTTACTCAACAACTCAAACAACGGATTAGTCATCCATTGCTTAAATAAGGCACAAGTTCGCTAGCGGACTTGTGTGTTCGCTGTTTGTATAGTTTTGCCGCACAGTTTTTTAGCTTAATTCGCAATTCATCCCACACTGCCCGTAAGGGCAGTGTGGGATGAATTGCGGGGGCAACTACGTACCTCCGTTGCCCAAAAGATGTTGTGCTGTACAGGACTATCTATTATCATACTTAAGCAAGCGTGATAAAGGTCGAGTCATGTTGAGGGCAGTCAAAGTCAGACTTTACCCAACCGAATCACAGAAACAGTATCTAGCGCAAGCCTTTGGTTGTGTTCGCTGGGTTTGGAATCAGTCTCTTGTTGCTATGTCTCAAACTTACAAAGAGACTGGGAAAGGCATTTCTGCTCTCACCATGAAAAAGCAGCTTCCTGTATGGAAAAAAGACTACGAATGGCTGAAAACTTGCTATTCCCAGTGTCTACAACAATCCGTACTGAATTTATCTCAAGCCTTTATCAACTTTTTTGACGGAAGGGCCCAATACCCAACTTTCAAAAGTAGACACGGTAGACAGTCGCTTCAATATCCTCAAAATGTAAAAGTTTTGAGTAATAGCTTCATTAAGTTTCCTGGATTGTTGGGTACGGTGAAAGCCAAAATCCACAGAGACATCAAAGGAGAACTTAAGACTGTCACCTTATCTAAAATGCCAGATGGCAGGTATTATGCTTCGCTGTTGATTGAGGATTTCATCTCACAACCTGCCGCTTCAAGTGATGGAAAGGCGATAGGAATAGACTTAGGGCTGATAGATTTTGTCGTTACATCAGACGGTTCAAAGTATCAAAACCCTAAGCACCTAAGTAAGAAAGAGAAAAACCTCAAACGTAAACAGCGCAAGCTCTGTCGCAAAAAGGATAAGACTACAGGTAAGCGCCGCAAAGCGAAACTTGCTGTAGCCAAAATTCACTCAAAGATATCTCTATCCCGTGAAGATTTCCTCCACAAGCTATCCCGTAAGATAGTCAACGATAACCAAGTGATTGTGGTGGAAAATTTGGCAGTGAAGAACATGGTCAAAAATCATAATCTAGCAAAATCAATAGCTGATGCTGGCTGGGGAATGTTTTGTACCATGCTCAAGTACAAGGCAGAAAAAGAAGGAAAAGTCTATCTAGAAATTGATAGATTTTTCCCTTCAACGCACCTTTGTTCAGAAACACTGCTGTCAATACCAAAGATGGACTTGTCTATCAGGATGTTTGATTGTCCTCACTGTGGAAATCGGCATGACCGAGACATTAATGCTGCCATCAATATCAGAAATGAAGGCTTACGGATTTTGGCGTTGGGAACCAGTGCTTCTGCCCTTGGAGGGAGTGTAAGACCAAAACGGTTTGGGCGCAAGTCTACTACCGATGAGGCGGCTCCCCATGAATTGGGAAGCCTACGCTCCCCTAACGGGTGAGCGTAGGTAGTTCACCAAATATCGTGGTGTCGCTTAACAATAGTCGAGAAATGATATTTTGAACAGGTGAGATACTGCTACTGCGATGCCAGCTACTGAACCGACTGCCTTGAAGCAATCTATTCCAGTTGACCAAATCCGCTACAACGAACAGGGATTAGTGCCAGCGATTGTCCAGGATTACCTGGATGGCACTGTCTTGATGATGGCTTGGATGAATCGAGAGTCATTGCATAAAACCTTGGAAACTGGAGAAACCTGGTTTTGGAGCCGCTCTCGCCAGGAATTATGGCATAAAGGAGCAAGTTCTGGTCATCTTCAGAAGGTGCGATCGCTTCGTTATGACTGCGATAGCGATGCCTTACTCGTCAGCGTCGAACAAATCGGCGATATTGCCTGCCATACAGGTGAACGTAGCTGTTTTCACCAAGTCGATGGGGAAAAGCTAGCACCCCCAGCCGATACCTTATCTCAGGTATTTGAAGTGATATGCGATCGCCGCGATAACCCTGTAGAAACCTCGTACACTTGTAAGCTATTTGCGGGTGGCGATAACAAGATTCTTAAAAAAATTGGAGAAGAGTCAGCGGAAGTGGTGATGGCTTGCAAAGATGATGACAAAGACGCGATCGCCTCTGAGGTAGCTGACTTGCTCTATCACACCCTAGTTGCCGTAGCTCACCATAACGTTGAACTCCGAGACGTTTATCGTAAATTGCAGCAACGGCGACGATAAACGAGAGGTAGAGTTTAGCGCAACGAGCAACCGACTCAGCAACGCTACGTTATTTGTCAATAAATCCTGAGTGGAGGTTCAGGATTTATTGACGATTTTGACAAGGCTTTTTTCCTAGCCAAGGAACTCTTCTTCACAACTAGGATACAGAAAAACTCTCAAGCTTTAACTCTAACTGCCTCTCCAGTTTCTCAGGAGCTATGGCTGTAGAGGTGTTTAAACTAGCAGGGTACACAAGAATTTTCTTCCCTAAAAACAATGCCTTCTGATAGAGGGCAATTGCCTCAGCTAAGGAGAAGCATGTCATAGGAATCCATCTATCGCTATAAAAGTAGACGACAACTGAACTCTGATTAGAGTCTTCTATAGGGACGGGATTCCTCCAGGGTGAAACGGATGTAAATTCACCAACTGAGTAAGGTAAAGCAAAATCATTTTCTTTCGGTGACTCTAAATTTCTTTCTTGGTTTACTAAAAATGTCATAACCACTGTCGAAGAAAAATGTGTTCATCATTACTGTTAGATTTTCTTTTTTACCTAAATGTTATGTCTTCAGCAAGATGGCTTAAATCATTTACGCTCATTAGCTGATAAATCTCTTGAACTAAGAACGGATTTATAAAGAAATTTTAAGCGCCCTCAAATGCTGTCAGGGCAAGCTTTTCAAGTTTTTAGATTTTTTTGGCTAGACTATGAATTTGAAAGTTTAATGCGACAAGAGCTAAAAAAAATTTAAGGTTTTGTTTATAAATCCGCTTTGATATTCTAATCTATTTTTAATTAATATTTTTTTTAGATTTCATTGATCAATCACCTTTGATATCCTACCGATTTTTGGCAATAAGAATTGTTAAGATTTTGTAGATAAATTACCTCGGATATCCTATCGGTTTTTTAATATCCGATTGAGGTAGTGCAAAATTAAGATGCCAATGCTGGTGCTGGCGGCAGCAGCTAGCCAATAACCATGAGCTAGGGCTAGGGACTGATCTAACACCCAACCGCCCAAAGGGGGACCAATAAAGTATCCGATCGCCCAACATTGGGAGTTAATCGACAGGTAAACACCTCGTAGCGATTCGGGAGCTAAATCCACCACAAGGGCAGAGGCGGAGGGAGTATAAGCAACAGTCGCGATCGCTAAAACGCCTAATGCCAAAATTGCCCAAATAATATGACCCGTTGTAGCCACTCCCGTACACCAGATCAGGACAAATCCCGCCCCCCACAGCAACATTGAAAAAGTCAAGGCACGGGGACGACTGAAACGATTGAGGGCACGGGCAACAGGTAACTGACACACCGCCGCGAAGGCAACGTGCCAGGTAAACAAACCACTAATCGTCGTTGGTGAAAAGCCGCCTTTTGAGGTTCCTCCTGACACGAAGTTCGTAAAATACAGTGGCATCGCGCTTTGCACCTGAGCCAGATAAGTTGTAAACAAGATATTGACCAGAACGTAGACCATGAGATGGCGATCGCGTAGTGCTTCAGCCCAACCTTGAGTAGCTTTTCTGGAATGATGCTCCTCAAAGTTACGAGTTTCTGCGATCGCCCAATACACGATCCCATAGAAAACGACGAAGGAGATGCCATCAAGCACAAATAGAGCGCGATAATTACTAGTTGCTCCAATCAACGCTCCTCCTAATACCACCCCCAACCCCAAGCCAAGACTATCTGCCAATCGCGTAATGGCAAACGCTTCATTGCGCTGGTCAATGGTTGTCAAATCCGCTACGGCGGATTCGGTTGCAGGCCAATATAGACCAATCCCCAAACCCATGAGCAAGTTACCGACAATAAAAATGGGAAAGTTGGACGTTAATGCCAACACAACAGAAGCCACAGCAGAAACCGCTAAAGAGAGCAATAGTGTCCGCCTGCGTCCCCAGAATTTAGAGTCGGCAAAAGAACCTCCGAGAAAGCGACCCACGACTCCTGAAATCGAACCACTGCCCAGACCAATTCCTACCGCCGTCGCCGATAAACCAACTTGATTGACGAAAAATATCGGCGCGTAGAACAGAGTAAAACCGCTGCCAATTTGGGATAACAATCGACCCGCAGCGAGAATCCAAACCTGGTGACTGAGTTGCGGTAGCCAGGAAAACAGCTTGGGATCGGGAGAAGATTTCATGCAAATAGTCGCCAGGGGCAAGTCAAATCATTAATTATAGGAGTTCCCCCATTTCTTGGGCGTTAGCCAAAAAACGTAGCGATTAAGCCCATCTGAGGCGACTGTGTAGGACAATAAGGCAGGAGCCAGACCCAAGTGATGAGCGAGGTTGCTGTGACAGCATTTTTATTCGTAACTGATTTAGACCATACCTTAGTGGGCGATGACAATGCCCTGAAAGAACTCAACCAGCAACTCAGTCAGCATCGTCAGGAGTACGGGACAAAAATTGTTTATGCTACAGGGCGATCGCGAAGTTCTTACCAGACACTCAAAGCCGAAAAGCAACTCTTAGATCCAGATGCTCTAATCGCATCTGTCGGTACGGAAATTTATGACGACGATGGTTATGATGCCCCCGATCCAGCTTGGTCGGAAGAACTTTCTCCAGGCTGGGATCGGGAACTTGCCGTGGCAACCGCTGCTCATTATGCTGACCTTGTTCCTCAGGAAGAGTCCGAACAGCGTCCTTTTAAGGTTAGCTATCTCCTGACGGAAGAAGCCGCCCTGGAAGTGCTGCCCCGTCTAGAATTGCAGCTCTCTATACGCGGTCTTGATGTCAAGCTAATCTATAGCGGCGGTAAAGACCTCGATATTTTGCCTCGCAATGCTGATAAAGGTCTAGCCGTGCAATTTCTCCAACAAAAGTGGGGAATTGATGCCACGCGAACCGCAGTGTGTGGTGACTCAGGCAATGATATTGCCTTGTTTAGCGTTGGCACTTCCAGAGGCATCATTGTCGGTAACGCACGACCGGAACTCCGCCAGTGGTACGACAATAATCCAGCAGATTATCGCTACTTGGCTGAGGCACACTGCGCGGGTGGTATTTTGGAAGGCTTGCACCACTTTGGCTTCCTTGGCAGTTAGCGATCGGCATTGAGTAGGCAAGTGTGAACCTAAGAGTGTGGCGCTTTAGCTAAAATCGCGGAACCCCTGCGCTAACCCTTGCAGGTATAGCGTAGGGAGGATGCAACAAGTTTCCGAGCCGAAATCAACTTGTAAGTGAGAGTATTATTCGAGAAACTGTCATGACCAAGTTCGGATATCACGCCTCCCACGAGCAGTTCAAGCCAAGTGCCCTTTTAGAGTACGTTCAGGCTGCCCAAAAAGCTGGATTTACCGCCGCACTGTCCTCCGACCACTTCCACCCTTGGAGCGAGCGGCAAGCAGAGAGTGGTTTCGCTTGGTCTTGGTTGGGTGCAGCAATGCAAGCCACGTCCCTTCCGTTCAGTGTTGTCTGCGCTCCCGGTCAGCGATACCATCCGGCTATCATCGCCCAAGCGGCGGCAACGCTAGCTGAGATGTTCCCCAGCCGCTTCTGGGTGTGTTTAGGGAGTGGTCAGGCGCTGAACGAGAAGATTACTGGAGAGGCTTGGCCTAGTAAAGCCGAGCGGAATGCCCGCTTACACGAATGCGTAGATGTGATTCGCCCTCTGTGGGCGGGAGAAACTGTCACCCACTACGGTCGAGTTCGCGTGGAGGAAGCCAAGCTCTACACCCGTCCTGAAATTCCACCCCGCATCATCGGCGCAGCGATTACCCCTGAAACAGCCGAGTGGGTGGGAGGATGGGCAGACGGACTCATCACCATCTCCAGTCCGCCCGATCAACTTCGGAACATCGTAGACGCATTCCACCGAGGGGGCGGGGAA
>JALYGX010000318.1 GCA_030776905.1 Cyanobacteriota bacterium
CCAAAATGCTTCCCTTGCGCGGATTCAGTAGAGGTAGGGGATGGGAAGAGGACACAGGGAAACAGGGAGGCGGAGAGATTGACTAAAGAATTCCCTGTGTCTTCTCAGAGGGTGTCTGAATTAGGAACCCGATTCTAAACGTCGTCGCCATTCAGCATCAATTTGGTCTGACCGCTCTAGCTCTTGATCGAGCAAATCTGTTTCACTGGTATAGATTAAATTTTCTTCCTTGATGACGTTTTGAGCGGCAAACCGTTGAGCGTAAGCAATCTTCTTCTGTAAAGCTGTATCTGCCTGGTTGAGTGCGATCGCCTGTTCCTGGCGTTTTTGATTCCGTGTTTCAACTCGCTCGTTTTTTAGCTGAATCCAAAAATAGCGAATTAGTGGAATTGCCAAAAATCCGATACCGTAAACCAATAAAATCCAATAAATTGAATTGACAAAGGCAACAAATCCGCCCAATTGTGCGGCAATGCCACCCTTCAATAAGGAACCCAGAACCAAAGCTCCGACAATATTGAACGCGCCTAGCCCCAGAGACACCATGATCTGCCCACTAGTTGCCTTGCTAAAGCGCCAAAGCCGCTCCCGAAGATAGCCTGAAACAGGCTGCGGCTCCCACGATTTAGCGGTTGTCTGCAATTCTGGGAAGTGATAGACAATCTCTCCCTCCGGGCTGACTTCCGGACGCCCATCAAATCGAGTTAGTACTGGAAGCATATAGTCTTCAGACTCGCGCTCGTATGCTTCCCCCAGATTGTCAAGATACGGTGCAATTTGTTCCGCTGCCACAGCCCCTCCGGCGTTGCGAATGACGATACCGATTTCTTGCCAACGACGTTCTTCAAAGTCGGCATTGGGATTACCATCGCCGAACAGAAATGAGAAGACTGCCTCCAGGAAATTCATCTCCTTTTTTTGGGGGGATTCGGAGGAAAAGCGAGTCGAACCGCTTTCTCGATAGTCCCGTCGGTCAGACCCAGAGTCGAAAAACCAAAAGAAACTCCACAGTCCACCACCACCACTAGAAGAACTGCTACCGCCACCACCGCCATCGCCTCCACTACTGTCGCTGCTCATAGCCATAGCAATGAGGATGATGGAGATTGCCGCCACAATCAAGCCAATTGAAACCATCAGGATAATCCCGAAGGAAATCCGAATCAGGTAGAACAAGACACGCCAGACTTTTTCCCACCATTCCTGCAACTGTAGCCGCAGGAACTTATTCCGTAGAATTGAACGAAAGTTTTTGGGAAACAAGTAGGCAATCTCGCCCGACTCGGCTACCTGCAAGTGCCCTCCGGCATTACTAGCAAGAGCCAGCAATCCTTGCTGTGCCAGATTGATATTTAATCCTGCCCGAGCAGCAACGTCCCCAACGGTGACGCGATAACCAAGCTGCTCGACAGCTTTCATAATTGTTGGATCGGGAGCCATAGCGAATATCTATAAAAGATTCCCCTTCTCTCTTCAGTATAGAATTCTGGCTTTAGACAGTTGTAGAAATACCCACACGTTTCTAGAGAGGTACCCCTGCCTCCTGTGCCAGTCCTAGTGCAGGCTGGCAGAAATAAGTAACCAGCCTACAATCGGAATGAGCACTTTATTCAGCAACGCTCAACTATCGTACAGAGGATAAGTAGCAATTGTGAAAATTCTGCTAGTGGAAGACGATAAGTTTGTGGCTGAATTGCTCGCCTCAGCTCTCTCCAACCAGCATTATCTAGTCGATCTAGCGACCGACGGGCAGGCAGGATGGGAATTGGCAGAAGCGTTTGAATATGATTTGATTTTGCTGGATTTGATGTTGCCTAAGCTGGATGGTATTAGCTTTTGCCAAAAGCGACGGCAACAGGGCGATCGCACTCCTATTCTGCTACTGACGGGGCACGAGACCAGTAACAATAAGGTTATGGGATTGGATGCGGGAGCCGATGATTATGTCGTTAAGCCGTTTGACTTACACGAATTATTAGCTCGGATTCGGGCGTTGCTACGGCGAGGCAGTTTAACCACTACGCCTGTAATGGAGTGGGAAAACCTGCGCTTTGACCCCAATAACTGCGAGGTCACCTACAACGGGCAATTCCTGCATTTGACACCTAAAGAGTATGCTCTACTAGAGCTTTTCTTGCGCAATACTCAACGTATATTCAGCCAAAGTGCCCTACTCGATCATCTGTGGTCGTTTGAAGAACCACCTTCAGAGAATACTGTCAGAGCGCACATTAAGAGTTTACGGCAGAAACTCAAAAAAGCTGGGGCAGCTACTGATTTTATTGAAACTGTCTATGGACTGGGCTATCGGCTCAAATTAAAAGAAGCCGCCACGCATCATCGGCAGACAGAAACTCCTAAAACCTCGCCTCCCACTCCCCAATCAACCTCTGTAGTGCAGCAGAGCGAATCGGAAATTCCCCCAGAAATAACTGCGTTGTGGGAGCGATTTCAGGAGAAATACAGCGATCGCCTTACGGTCATAGAGCAAGCCGTGACAGCACTACTAGACGGCAGGCTAAGTGAAGACTTACGGCAACAAGCGGTCAGGGAGGCTCACACCCTGGTAGGCTCCCTAGGTAGTTTTGGCTTGATTGAAGCCTCGCGCTTATCCCGCGAGATCGAACAGACATTTCAAGCTAGCACAAGGCTTAGTCCCACACAGGAAAACGAGCTTTCTAGTCTAGTTAAGGCGTTGCGGCAATCCCTAAAGCAATCGCCAACACCTGTAAATCTGCCAACTCCTCAACCCCCAACCGTCAAGTTACAACACCAACTATTAATTGTTGATGACGATACGGTACTAGCTCTGGCTATAGTTTCACAGGCTACAACTTGGGGAGTTCAGGCACAGGTAGCTAGTGACCTATCACACGCCAGAATTGCGATCGCCCGCACTAGACCGGATGTGGTGCTGCTAGATTTGTGCTTTCCCGACTCAAAGGATGGCGGATTCGATTTGTTGAGGGAAATAGCATCGACTCAACCCCCCATACCTGTACTGGTGTTTACCGCTCAAGAAAGTTTTGCTGACCGAGTGAAAGTGGCTCGTTTAGGCGGACAGGGCTTTCTCCAAAAACCCGTATCGCCCACTCAAGTCATGGAAGCGATCGCTCAAGTCCTGCACCAATCCGATACACCTCAAGCGAACGTGTTGATTGTAGATGATGACCCTCAATTGCTGGATTTTTTACGCACTTTACTAGAGCCTTGGGGCTTTAAGCTTACCCTGCTCAATGACCCACAGCAGTTTTGGAACACGCTAGAGCAGACTACTCCCGACTTGATAATTTTGGATGTGGAGATGCCAGAGTTGAGTGGCATCGAACTGTGTCAAGTCGTGCGTCATGACCCGCGATGGAGCGAATTGCCTGTTTTGTTCTTATCAGCTAGAACCGATATAGAAACCGTGCATCGGGTATTTACGGCAGGTGCAGATGACTACGTGAGTAAGCCGATTGTGGGACCCGAACTGGTTGCCCGGATGCTGAATCGGCTGGAGCGGGTTCAAATCCTACGCAAATTACGAAAATTGATGAGCTAATTCAAGAGTGAGGAGTGAACAGTGAACAGTGTCCTCACTCTTCACTCCTTAGGCACAATAGTTAAAGGCTCCTAGAAAGCTAACTCAACATTGATGAGAAGCTCCTTTGAAAAAAAAACTTATTTCTAGCCTGTTTGGATTAGCGTTGCTGATTCTCTTAATCTTGATCGCCCGCTCTAGCCGTTCTAATGCGATCGCCGCGTGCTTCGCTAGCTTAAGTTTGGCGCTCTTGGTGTGGGTGTACTATCTCTTATCAGTTCTACGGGACATCACAACGCGCAAGCAAGTAGAGGTAGAGTTACAACCAAGTGAAGAAAAGTTCCGCCAACTCGCTGAAAACATTCATGAAGTATTTTGGATGAGCAATGCGGATATCAGTGAGATTCTCTATGTCAGTCTTGCCTACGAGCAAATTTGGGGACGCAGTTGTGAAAGCTTGTACGCTGACCCACAATCTTTCCTAAGTGCAATTCACCCAGACGAGCGGCAATATGCGATCGACAATATCGAGCATTGCACCAACGGAGAGTTTGACATTGAGTATCGCATTATCCGACCTGATGGTTCAGTACGCTGGATTCGCGATCGCGGCTTTCCGATCCTGAATGAGTCAGGTGAGATTTACCGTCGAGCTGGAATTGCTCAAGATATTACTCAGCGTAAGCAGACAGAGTCTATACTGCAACAGCGTCACGAAGAATTAGAAATCCGAGTCACACAGCGCACAGCCGAATTAATAGAAGCAAACGAGCGCTTGCAATGCGAACTCTTCAAGCGCGAGAAAGTGGAGCGTGCTCTACGAGAAAGTGAAGAACGCTGGCAGTTAGCGATACGCGGTACTAATGATGGGATTTGGGACTGGAATATCAAGACGGATGAGGCATTCTTCTCGGCTCGGTGGAAGGAAATGCTGGGTTATGAAGACCATGAAATTGGTAACAACAGCGACGAATGGAGGAAACGAATCCACCCTGACGATTTAGAGGGGGTAATGCAACTTTACCAAGACCATGTAAGCGGGAAAACGCCGTTCTATACAAATGAGCATCGGCTACTTTGCAAAGACGGAACGTACAAATGGATACTGGCAAGAGGGCAAATGCTTTGGGATGTAGAGGGGAACCCGCTCAGAATGGCTGGTTCTCATACTGATATCAGCGATGCCAAAGCGGCAGCTACGCTACGCAAACGGGCAGAAGCAGAACGCACTAAACTGATAGCTGTCCTCGAAGCCACTCCTGACATCGTCGCTACGGTCAGCCTCGATGAACGGATATGCTATCTAAACAGCGCCGCGCGTCAGGTATTTGGATTAGGAGAAAATGACGATTGTACTAACTTAACTATCTGCGATGTTCAGCCGGATTGGGTTTATGAGATTCTGTGCAACGAAGGATACCCAACGGCAGTGCGTGATGGAGTTTGGGTCGGTGAAACGGCTTTTTTGAGCCACGATGGACGGGAAATACCAGTTTCACAACTAATCATCGCCCACAAATCGCCAGATGGTCGCGTCAATATGTTCTCCACCATCGCTCGCGACATTAGCCAACAAAAGCAAATTGCTGCAAGTTTAGTCGAAGCCGAGCGACGTTGGCGTAGCCTCCTAGAGAACGTGCGATTAGTAGTGGTAGGACTGGATAACAAAGGCAGGGTTGAGTATGTTAATCCCTGCTTCCTGGAATTGGTTGGCTACTCCCAAGCAGAAGTCATTGGACAAGATTGGTTTGAGACTTTCCTCCCGCAACACCAGAAAAAGCAGATGCAAAACAATTTCATAGAATTACTGGAGCGGGAATTTTATATCCATAACCACAATGTAATTCTCACGAAGTCTGGCGAAGAAAGAGTAATTGCCTGGAACAACACCCTGCTACAAAATTTACAAGGCTATGTAATTGGTACGTTGAGCATCGGTGAAGATATTACGGAGCGTCAGGTGATCCAACGGATGAAAGACGAATTCATTTCTGTAGTCAGCCACGAACTACGCACTCCCCTCACCTCAATTCACGGTGCTATGAACTTGATATCTAGTGGTCTGATCGATACTCAGTCTGACAAGGGTCGCCGCGTTATTGAAATTGCAGCGGAAAGTGCCGAACGTCTGGTACGGATCGTCAACGATATTCTTGAACTGGAACGCTTGGAGTCAGGCAAAATCAGCTTATTGAAGCAAACCTGCAATGCACAGCAGCTCATGCTAAAAGCTATAGAAATGATGCAGGTAATGGCAAATCGTGCCGGAATTACCTTATCCGCCTCTCCCCAAATTATCCAGTGCGTTGCCGATCCCGATCGCATCATCCAGGTGCTGACGAACCTACTTGACAATGCCATCAAATTTTCATCCAGGGGTTCTACAGTCTGGATTAGTGTCAAACAAGTGATCAGAGACAAGAAACTGGCGGCTGAAGAATTCCCCATCTCTAATTTCTCCGTATTGTTTCAAGTGAAAGACCAAGGACGGGGCATTCCTGAAGACAAACTTGACAGCATTTTCGAGCGCTTCCACCAAGTTGATGCCTCGGATGCTCGCAAAAAAGGGGGGACGGGTTTGGGTTTGGCAATTTGCCGCAGCATTGTGCAGCAGCACGGCGGACGGATTTGGGTTGAGAGTACTGTAGATGAGGGCAGCAGTTTTTACTTCACGTTACCGGGACAATGAAGTAGAGGATAAAAATTATGGCAACCAAGCGTGTCTTAGTGATTGATGATGAAGATGGTATCCGGGAAATCATCCAAATCTGTCTGGAGGCGGCGGCAGGATGGGAAGTCTTCACGGCGGCTTCGGGTAGCGAAGGGTTAGCAAATGCTCAAAGTACTCAGCCTGACGCCATCTTACTCGATGTGATGATGCCTGATATGGATGGACCTACGACGTTTCGGCAGTTGCAGGCCAATGCGGCGACTCAGCACATCCCGACGATTCTACTGACAGCAAAGGCAAAGATTAGCGAACAACAACAGTTTATCGACTTGGGCGTAACGGGAGTTATCACGAAACCCTTCAAGGCTCTGGATTTAGTGAATCAAATCCGACAAATTTTGAATTGGAAAGAATAAGCGGTTTATTGGGAATTGGTAACTTATACTACAGGTTTGCTAACCGCACTGAGAACGACTGAAGCACTATTCACAAATTATTCACATTAATCCTCTAACTTAAGTGATGACCAGCTCAGTCATTGGATATTGGTTGTACTGGTTGCCAAGCGCTTCCTTTCCATCAGGAAAAACCCGTGAAGATGTGTTTATCCAATACCCACGAACCACACCTTGAATTAGCCATAGATGTCTTTAAGAGTCAAAACCCAGCTTTGGTAATTTCTCTCAAAGATTTTCTTACGGTTTTACCAAATCCCAAATGTGTTGAGTTTGTGATTAGGCTCAAGGTTTACGTCGCCCTACGGTTGAGTATCGAATTAGCAGAGTATCAGGAACAGTTACACAAATGACTATTAAAGCCACTCAAACCCCGACTAAGCCACAACTGGTGACAACTAAGCCACTAGACTCATTCATGTTTAGCTATGAAACGTTCTTGGCTCAAGAAGGTTCTCCCTTAATCT
>JALYGX010000319.1 GCA_030776905.1 Cyanobacteriota bacterium
GGACAATGGGTTGCTCCCGACGGTGGAGGAGATAAACGTACTTAAATTTATCTTCAATGTCTTCCAGAAAGAGACAAACAGCTTCTTCTTGTTCCTCTTCGTTTAAAGGCGGGTTAGGGGCAACAAGATTTTGCCTTTGCTGCCATTCAGGGAATTGGGTTTGCCACAACCATTTGAGCGCCTGCTCCCAAGGACTTTTACCTTTAGGCTGTCGCCCCCGCTTCGGTTTGCTTATCGGACAGTCATCTTTCTCTAAAACCTGACAGATTTTCTTCAACTCATCTTGGAGTTTTTGCGTCCCATCCTCCGCCTGTCTACTCCAAGTGATAAATCTCGCCAGCACAGAATTTTCTTTATTCGCGTTCACCTCATCAAAGCGACTGAGGAACACAGTCCGCGTATCGCCCGTGAAACCGTACTGTGTCGCCATTGCTTCTAAGAACTGGCGCTGCTGTTCTGCAAGATTGGCTGAAGAATTCACTAAAAAGGGCTGTCTCGATTTATTTCTATATACCTCTATTTATCGGCAATTTTTTCTCGATTTGCCAACTCCTAAATTCATAGTCATGAACCCGATTGAATTTAGGAGTCCCTAATGAAAACTCAACTGATGCTGCAATTTGCCATCCGATACCCCAAACTTTACGGTTTAGCTTGGGTGCAGTCCAACCTAGCTCAATCCTCTATATCTTCAGTTAAAGCAAAGAGAAATAAAGCGCTAGGCAAAATTATTGAGTTTGCTGTAATTGCTTTTGCCGGATTCATTAACCCAGAGGCAGCAAACTGGGCTGTTCCTGCCCTCAAATTGTGTTTCATGCTGCTGAACTACCTGCAAAAGAGCCAAGGTAAGTAGCTGTAACCCTTATAGCGGTTCTCGGTTGGATGCGGTACACTCTGACCTCTCTCCAAACCTCTCTCCTTTTAGGAGAGAGGCTTTGATTCTTACTCCCCTTCCGGCTAATAAAAGTTTTTCCGCTTCCCTCCCCTACAAGGGGAGAGTTAGGGAGAAGTGGGAACCCTTTGGGGGTTAGGTTATTCTGATGTACACGCGCGTAACTGAGAAACGCTATATTGCTCGTTCTCTAGCTTTGCTTCGCTGGGATGGTAGGCGATCGCATTTGTACTCAACGAAAGTGCGATCGCTTTAAAATTTTGATAACTAGTTACCGAAATTAATGGGTCTAAAGCCCCGTCCTGAAAGGACGGCTTTTGCTCGGAATAGTCCAGAAATAATGGCTTAACCAAACCGTCCGCTTACATAGTCTCTCGTCGCTTCTTCTTTCGGGCTTTGGAAGATATTTTCAGTTTGATCGTACTCCACCAAGTAGCCTTGCTTCCCACCCTTTTCTGTTGCCTTGGCATTGAAAAAGGCAGTCATATCAGCAACCCGTGTGGCTTGTTGCATATTGTGAGTGACGATGACAATGCTGTACTGCTCTTTGAGTTGATGCATTAAGTCTTCAACCTTGAGCGTTGAAATGGGGTCGAGGGAGGCACAGGGTTCATCCATCAGCACCACATCTGGATTAATAGCGATCGCACGAGCAATACACAAGCGTTGCTGTTGACCACCGGATAATGCCAGTCCGTTTTGCTTCAGTTTATCTTTAACTTCATCCCAGAGGGCGGCTTGCTGCAAAGAACGCTCGACTAACTCATCCAAATTACCTTTGTAACCATTCACCCGCGCCCCATAAGCGATATTGTCATAAATCGATTTTGGGAAAGGGTTGGGCTTTTGGAATACCATACCAATCCGCCGCCGTACCTCGACTGGATCGATCTTGGGAGCGTAGAGGTCCTGGTTGTAATAATAAACTTTACCGTCTACATGAAATCCATTGATTAAGTCGTTGAGGCGATTAAAGCTTCTGAGCAGCGTACTTTTGCCACAACCGGAAGGCCCAATAAATGCAGTTACACGGTTTTTAGGAATCTGGAGATTGACACCCTTAACGGCTAAAAACTTCCCATAGTAAATATCAAGGTTTTCTACCCGTAGAACGCTTTCTGTTTGCGTGGCAGTATGCCTATCGTGCTTGGCAGCTTGCTGATTAAAAGTCATAAGAATCTTACCGAGATTTTTAGTTTACATTTCCTTAGAATTGGATAGTTTTTTCTGTCTTTTGTCTACAAAGCTCTAAAAAACTTATCCTTATTTTGGAGATTTCTCTACGTTTAGAATCACTCTTCTGGGCTAAACTTTCCTCAATAAACGCTTTTACGAGTTGCCCAACGAGCGAGTATGCTAGTTAGTAAAATCATGACCACTAGAATTAAAGAGGCAGCCCAAGCTAGCTCATTTTGACCTTTGAAGGGAACTGTGGCAAAGTTGTAGATCAACACAGAAAGAGTTGCGATCGGCTGGTTCCATAAAGTTTGCGGCGACAACTTCGGCCAGAAGGGCGAAGAGAGAGCTGTGAAAATCAAAGGCGCTGTTTCTCCAGCCGCACGAGCGATCGCCAAAGTTACTCCTGTAATAATGGCGGGTATTGCAGCAGGTATCACGACCTTTAAGACCGTTTGATAGTTAGAAGCCCCAACTCCTACAGACGCCCATCGAATATCTTGCGGGACGATTTGCAACGCCTCATCAGTTGTTCGCACAATCGTCGGCAACATGAGTACGGATAGCGCCACACCACCAGCCACTGCCGAAAACTTTCCCGTTGTTGCCACAATCAGACCGTAGGCAAATATCCCTGCAATGATTGAAGGAACGCCGCTGAGGACGTTTGTCGCAAAGCGAATCCAGTAAGCTGTCTTGCCCTTGCTAAACTCTGATAAATAAACTGCTGCCAAAACACCAAAAGGTACGCTAATCAGCGTTGCAATTCCTACCGTGATCAGGGTGCCAAGAATGGCATTACCTAACCCGCCTCCGTTCAAACCTGGAGGGGGAGGCAGCTTGGTAAATAAGTCTAAGCTCAGACGACTAAATCCCTGACCAATGACATAAATTAGTACCGCAAATAAAGGCAGTAGGGCAATTAGTAGACAAGCTCCCGCTAGGATTGTCATGACAATCCCGAATAGCGATCGCGGACTATTGTAAGAGCGCGTCATACCGCTAGTCGGGGAGCCAGAAGATAATTGATCGTGAACGCTGGTTGACATAGAGGAATCTACAAGAGAACAGCAGGCTTTTTCTAATCGTTAGAACTTCTTCACTTGGCGAACAATTAATTCGGCAAAGACGTTAACAATCAACGTTAAGGCGAATAGAACTAGCCCTGCATACATCAAAGCCGCCACTTGCAAGCCTTTTGCTTCCGCAAACTGAAGGGCAAGCAGGGAAGCGATCGTCTGCGCGGGTGCGAGTAGTGAAGGACTAATTTGATTAGAAGCACCAATTACTAGGGTGACAGCCATCGTTTCTCCCATCGCCCGACCCAGCGCTAACATGATTCCACCAACTATGCCAGAGAACGCGGCTGGTATTAGCACCCTGAAAAGCGTTTCCCAGCGCGTTGCTCCTAAACCTAGCGATGCCTGCCGGAGATCGGGAGGCAGAGAAGCTAGAGAATCGCGGGCAATTGCCGTAATGATTGGCAAAATCATAATGGTTAAAATCACCCCAGCAATCAACATTGAGCGATTGCCCGGAACTGTGGAAAACAGAGGCAACCAGCCGAAGTTTTTGTGCAGTCCCTCGAATAATGGCGCGAGGAAGGGAGCCAAGACAAAGATGCCCCACAGACCATACACAATACTGGGAATCGCCGCTAAAAGCTCCACCAAGAAGACCATCGGTGTTCGGACTGACAAGGGCAGAAAATCTTCGCTCAAGAAGACTGCCGTTCCGACTCCCAGGGGTACTGCCAGAAGCAGCGCGATCGCTGAACTAACTAGCGTCCCATAGATGATAGGAAGTGCGCCATACTTTTCTCTTCCTTCAACTGGATTCCAGTCACTGGAAAACAGAAATCCCAAACCATATTCCTGGATGGCAGGCATTGCCCTAATCCCAACTGTAATCGCGATGAAGAGCAGAACACCAGCAATTGCTAGGGCTAGGAGGCGAGTTAGCCAAATAAACCCCCGGTCTAGTGCTTTTTCTGCACCAGACCGAGGTTGAATCCCCGATTGAGCATTCTCGACTTGTGTAGTCATGATGGACTTTACGGAACAGACCTATGCATTAGATAAAGTGGAAGCGAACATCAAGGAACTGTCAGCCCTAGCGTACTGTAACTTGAAAGCAATCCTTCAGCACTCGGTTAATATCGCTTCGTTGTTTTCAATCATGATGCCCTACCTGCAAGCTATCAAGCGAGATTAAACACCTCCAGTTCAGTTATTGACCAACGCTAATTTTGTAGTCTGGGCTAATTTGATCAGCAGCAGCGGCAACTTTTTCAACAACATTTTTAGGGAGAGGAACGTACCCTAGCTCTCCAGTAATTTTCTGACCGTCAGTTAAACCATACTCCACCATCGCTTCTATTGCTTTAGCTTTTTCTGGATCGGAAACTTTCTTTGGTACGAGCATCCAGGTGTAGGTCACGATGGGATAAGCTTCCGCTCCTTCTGGATCGGTAATGAAAGCTCGGAGATTTTCAGGCAATTTTACGGCTTCGAGGGTTTTTGACGCGGACTGGTCGGTGGGTACAACAAATTTGCCGTCTTTATTTTCTAAGGCTGCAAACTTCAAATTATTGTTCTTGGCATAGCCGTACTCGACATAACCGATCGAACCTTTTGTTTGCTGAATCTGGGCGGTGACCCCTTCATTTCCCTTAGCACCCAAACCTACAGGCCATTGTACCGTCTTACCGTCTCCAACTTTAGTTTTCCATTCTGGACTGATGGCACTCAGATGCTTCGTGAAGACGGCTGTCGTCCCGCTACCATCAGAACGGTGTACCACGGTAATCGCTTGATCGGGTAGTGTGACACCAGAGTTAGCTTTTGCGATCGCTGGGTCGTTCCACTTCTTAATTTTCCCTAGCAAAATATCGGTATAAACTTGCCGGGGCAGCTTCACTTCACCTGTAACCTCTGGGAGGTTGTAGGCAAATACGATGCTACCTGCCGTCATTGGCAGCAAAGTAACTCCTTTATCCCCTACCTTTGTGATTTCGTCATCCTTCATCGCTGTATCGCTAGCGCCAAAGTCTACAGTGCCTTTCGTGAACTGCTCGACACCAGCACCACTTCCCACGGACTGATAGTTAATTTGAACTTTGGGATGTTTTTGGTTAAAGTCTTGAAACCAACGCTGATACAGGGGGGCGGGAAATGATGCGCCAGCACCCACTAATTGTACGTCCTGCTTGAGGGCAAGTTTATCTGCCCCAGCATTATTGCCAGCAGCCGGAGCAGAACCACTGCCGCCAGATGCGGAGTTATCTGAGGGTTGCTGTCCCCCACAAGCGGCTAAACTGACCGTCAGCGCTACGACAGAAATTGAAGCAGCCAGACGAGTTGGTTGGGTTAAATCTATCCGAAAAAGCATCGCTATCTCTATTTTTAGTATCGGTAAGTCTATAAAAGGATAGCGATTAGAAGTAAAGAGAAGATTAACAAGTCAAAAATTCTCCCCCTTATCTGAGGGAATGATAAAAGTTCATCAACTCAGATTGCTGAGAGAAATTGATTGATTAAATTTTGGTTGTGATTAGCCTAGCGTAGCAGAATTTGTATTACAGCAATACCCCTGTTTAGGTATATCTAGAGAAGGGGATTTAGGAAAATACCCTCATTTATCTCTATCTGGAGATGGAAATTTAGGAAAGCTAAAGAACTAAATAATACCATAAAAGCCCAGGAGTAGACTTTATAGGTGAAAACTAAGGTTTATCCCCTCTGAGGGGACAACAACTGCATTAAAGGTGATGGTAATCTAGTCAGATGTGAAATACATCACGAATGCAATTAGAGGTTAAGCGTGGTTCAAGCGCCATTTTCAACGTCCTGCAATTCACCGATCGCCAATTCCCTAGGTGAGTCTGAAACATCATTGCGAGAATGGCTCAACCACCTCGCAGAACAAATTATTGCAGGTGATCGCATCAATCGAGAGCAAGCACTCGCACTAACTCAGATCGAAGGTCAGGACAATATTTTGCGGCTGTGCGAAGCGGCTGACAAGGTGCGCCAAGCTTGCTGTGGTAATACAGTAGATTTGTGCAGCATCGTCAACATCAAATCAGGTAACTGCTCGGAAAACTGTGGTTTCTGCGCCCAGTCTGCCCACCATCCCGGTCAAGAGTCACCGATTTACGGTCTCAAGTCCCAGGAAGAAATTCTCGCTCAGGCGAAGGCGGCTGAGTCAGCCGGGGCAAAACGCTTTTGCTTGGTGAGCCAAGGACGAGGTCCCAAGTACAGCAGCCCCAAATCAACAGAATTTGCGCAAATTTTGGACACGGTACGGCAGGTCATTGCTGAAACGGGAATTAAGCCCTGCTGCGCCTTGGGAGAAGTGACGCCAGAACAGGCACAAGCGCTAAAAGATGCCGGAGTGACACGCTACAACCACAATTTAGAGGCGTCGGAGAACTTTTTTCCAGAAATCGTGACAACTCATAGCTGGCGCGATCGCGTTGCTACCATCAAGAATTTGAAAGCCGCCGGAATTCAAGCCTGCACCGGAGGCATTTTGGGATTGGGTGAAAGCTGGGAAGACCGTGTCGATTTAGCGCTGGCGTTGCGGGACCTGGAAGTAGATTCTGTGCCGCTGAACCTGCTAAATCCTCGACCAGGAACACCGTTGGGCGAACGTCCTAAGTTGGATGCTTACGAGGCGCTAAAGGCGATCGCAATTTTCCGTCTCATCCTACCCGAACAAATCCTGCGCTATGCCGGAGGACGAGAAGCCGTCATGGGTGAACTCCAAGCCCTAGGATTGAAATCTGGGATGAATGCCATGCTGATCGGACACTACCTAACCACAATGGGACAACCACCAGAGCAAGACCATGCCATGCTCGCATCTTTGGGGCTAACAGGTGGTGAGGCTCCAATTCCCGGAGAGTACCACCGCCATCAGGTATAAGGTATGAGGGATTGACAACGAGAGGGGTAAAGAGGTGTCAGGAAGAGCCAAAGACTAGATTCTGCCGGACTACACACCGCGCCAGCTAACGCTCTTTGTGTCCTATTTCTTTCTCTTTCTCCTCTCTTTATATATGATTGTTTTTTCCTTTTACCTTCTGGCTCATAGCCTCTAACTGACTGTGTCTGCTCCCAACGAACTTTTATGGGCATTGATTGGCTTACTGCTAACAATCGGTGGCACCTTTCTGGAAGCATTTGTGACTAATCCACCTTGGGCTTGGTCTGGGCATGGCATCCATACAGTATCGCTTGGCGTTACCTATCAGATCGGAGCTGTACTACTGACGGCTTGTGTAGGCGGCAAAACTGCTGGTGCCCTTGCTCAAATTGCTTACGTTGTCTTGGGATTGAACCTTCCAGTCTTTACCCAAGGCGGTGGACTGGGTTATTTGAAAGAACCAACCTTTGGCTATTTACTGGGCTTTATTGCTGGTGCCTGGGTTTGCGGTTTTCTAGCATTTCGGATGCGCCCACGGGTCGAATCTTTAGCCTTTAGCTGCATCTGTGGTCTTTTGACGATTCACCTCTACGGTGTAGGCTATTTGATTATTTTCCACACCCTCAGCTTAAAAGCGAGCGTGGGATTGCCGTTAGTGCAGGCAATTCTGAAATACACCATCTATCCCCTGCCAGGGCAACTCGTGGTGGTCTGTGCCGTTACAGTTTTGGCTTTTGCCCTGCGACAATTAATGTTTTATTAGTCTTTTGTTGTTGGTTGTTTGCCCATAACCAACAACCAACAACCAACAACCATTTACCATTTACCATGCGTCTGAAAAACCGCTTCTTCTGGGTTGCTGCCGTTGTCAGTCTGATTCTGGATCAGCTAAGTAAATATTTAGTGGTGCAGAGTTTAAAGATAGAGGATAGCGTGCCCCTGTGGTCAGGTGTCTTTCACTTGACCTATGTGACAAACAAGGGAGCAGCTTTTAGTTTTTTTCAGGGAGCTACTTGGTTGCGCTGGCTATCTTTGATAGTGAGTCTTGGTCTAATTGCACTCGCTTGGTTTGGACCATCGCTCAATCGATTTGAGCAACTAGGCTATGGCTTCATCTTAGGAGGAGCTTTAGGTAATGGAATTGACCGATTTGCCAATGGTTACGTTGTGGACTTTCTAGATTTCCGCCTGATCAAATTCCCCGTATTTAATCTTGCAGATACTTTCATTAACGTTGGCATCATCTGCTTGCTAATCGCCAGCTTTCGGCAGGTTCCGCCGGAGTCAAACTCTCGCCGTCCTTAAAATCACTTGATCAAATCTCTTGCTTTCCCAGCTAGGAAGCACCGTGGGGTAGGATTGTTCCGCCTAGAATTACGTCGCTCAGATCAAGGTTCTGTGGCCTTACATACGTCAAAGATGCCCACTCCAAATTTGCACCTTCGAGGTTTGCTCCCGTTAGATTCGCCCACATGAGAAGGGCACTCCGAAGATCAGCATTACGAAGGTCAGCTCCACTCAAGTTAGCATGAGTTAAATCGGCTTGTCTTAAGTTAGCACTCCTCAGATTGGCTTGCTGGAGGTCAGCTCCACTCAAGTGTGCCTTGCTCAAGTCTGTCTGACTGAAGTCGGCCCCATTGAGTTTGGCTTGAACTAAATTTACCTCACTCAGATCTAAACCTCTAAAATTACTTTTCCCCTCAGCGTACTGCCTCAGAAGTTCATCACTATTCATATTGATTGATAGGAAAACTAACTGAAAACTATTGGATATAAAGCTCAACAGTCAAGTTTCCAAGTTAACTCTCTTGCTTCCTCTAGTCCTCAATCTGTAGGAAGGCATGAGTGTTAACGCCGTGTGTAATTTAAAACACTACATTACTCAATAGTTACGAGGACATAACATAGCTTTCCGCCAGTAGGAACGGGTATGTAACAGCAGCGCGTAATAAAAATCACAATAAGCTGAAACGTAAAATCCTAACTTCAGGTACAAGTGCCAAACTTTTGAGTGGCAGTAGCTTTTAAGTACGTAAATAAGCCTTGGAACGAGTAATTGGTGTTAAGGAAGCTAACTAACCTAACACTAGGTTTGGCACTGGGCGAGCCTACAGAACAGATAGCGATCGCCTTTCAATCTGCCTAACAATTACTTCTAACAATCTAGGTACAGTTACCCAATTTAGTGAAGACGTATTCCTCATAAATTGAGATTTTAACAGATGATGAAAACAAAGAAAAATGACTTAGAGTACTATGATTTAAATGCCGATAAATGGTGGGAGCAACATGAACCGTTACATTTGTCTGACCATTTAAACAAGGCAAGATTTGAGTTTTTTGTTAACTATGTCCCCAACTGGAAAGGAATCAAAGTTTTAGATATTGGTTGTGGAGGGGGATTGGCTTGTGAATTACTAGCGAAGCGAGGAGCTAATGTATCGGGAATCGATTTATCTTTAAATTCAATTAAAGCTGCACAAGATCATGCTAAAAAAAGCAACCTGAAAATCGACTATCAATGTGGAGTTGCTGAAGCGTTACCTTACGACGATAACGTCTTTGATGTAGTCTTGTGCTTTGATGTTTTAGAGCATGTTAATGACTGGAATAAAGTTATTTCAGAAGCGTATAGAGTTTTAAATAAAAATGGAATATTTTTATTTGATACGCTCAATAGAACGTTTAAATCTAAGGTAGTAATGATTTGGCTTCTGGAGGATATTCTTAAGCAGCTACCACGGGGACTTCACGACTGGAATAAGTTCATTAAACCCGAAGAGTTGAGTAATTTCCTGGAAAGCAGCGGCTTTGCAGATATCGTAATTAAAGGATTTGACATGACTAATGGCACGAGCTTTGAAACACTTAAAGATGTCGTGTTGAAAGGTTTAAGCAATCAAAGCAAGGGCAAGGATGCAGAATTATTTAAAATCCAAATCAATGAGGACACTTCCATATCCTATATTGGCAAAGCCGTTAAACTATGAGCCGTGGAATTAATTCCACGGCGGACTACGCTATCGGCTGAGAAGGGTGCAAGATATGAGTTTCCCCTCTCAGCACTCAGCTCTAAGCACTCAGCACTTTAAAATTAGGCAGATTCGGGTTTGAGTAGCCACGAGGGATGAACTAGCAGTTCAGCGGTAGAGCGTTTTTCCACCATCTCTCGTGTAACCGTGCAGCGAGTTACATCTTTACGAGAGGGCAACTCGTACATAACATCTAGCATGAGTTCTTCTAAGATACCCCGTAACGCTCTGGCTCCTGTTTTGCGGCGAAATGCTTCTTGAGCGATCGCTCTTAAAGCATCGGGGTGAAACTCTAGGCGGACATTGTCCATCTTGAGCAATTTTTGGTATTGCTTCACTAGAGCATTGCGTGGCTGTGTCAATATCGCCATCAGTGCTTCTTCATCCAGCGCCTCCACGGCAGTGATGACTGGCAACCGTCCAATCAATTCTGGGATAATACCAAACTTCACCAAATCCTCTGGTTCTAGGTATTTAAAGAGTTCTGCGATTGATTGTTGTGGCGCTCGCGTTAGGGAAGTCGTTCCGGAGGAGCTAGCCTCTTCCCCTTGCTGAAGAAAGCCGATTGATTTTTTCCCGGTACGTTGCTCCACGACTTTTTCTAAACCGACAAAAGCACCGCCGCAGATGAAGAGAATATTGCTGGTGTCCAGTTGAATGCACTCTTGATAAGGGTGCTTCCGCCCACCTTGAGGCGGTACGTTCACCACCGTCCCTTCCAGAATTTTCAGGAGAGCTTGCTGAACGCCCTCACCCGAAACATCCCGCGTAATTGAGGGGTTTTCGCTCTTACGGGCAATCTTGTCAATTTCGTCAATATAGATAATGCCTTGCTCTGCTGCCTCAACATCAAAGTCTGCAACTTGCAGCAGTCGTAGCAAGATATTTTCTACGTCATCCCCTACATAACCCGCTTCTGTGAGGGTAGTGGCATCAGCGACGGCAAAGGGAACATCTAACTGAGTCGCCAGGGTTTGCGCCAGAAGTGTCTTACCGCAACCCGTAGGACCCATCAGGAGAATGTTAGACTTTTGCAGCTTCACGCTGTCATCCGGGGCACTTTTGCCGCTACTATTGCTCGGATCAACGCTGAGACGTTTGTAGTGGTTGTAAACCGCAACCGAGAGGACTTTTTTGGCTTGGGTTTGACCGATGACATGAGTGTCCAACGCCTGCTTGATTTCCGTCGGCTTTTGAATTTGATTCCAAGCTCGATGAGTGGCGCGGGTTGGCTGTTTCTGGGGTTGCTCTGAGGGGACAGGGGGTTGAATCGCCGTTTCATTAGAGGAGTTGAGCAATTCCTCATCTAAAATCTCGTTGCACAATTCTACACATTCATCACAGATGTAAACGCCAGGACCAGCAATTAATTTGCGTACCTGCTCAGAGGACTTACCGCAAAAAGAACATCTTAGATAGGAGTCGTGTTTGGACATATTTAACGTCTTACTGAAGGGGTAGTAACAGCCTGCTGGCCTGTAGGAAGGTTTCTATAGCGATGTCAGCGATACACAGGATTAAGAGTGCCGCTTGAGTGAAGAATCAAATGCTACCCCTTGTAATTGGGGCACGCTCCCCTAGTAGATATCTATACAGCGGCATGACTTAGATAACAGAACAATCGTCTCTCTACCATTCTAAGAACAATCTCACGGTCGTTAGAGTAGTGGCAAACTTTTCAACAGTTCTCAATAAACCACTGAGAGTCATTCTCAATTACAAGAGTTTCTTGCAAGTGACAGTGCGAATAACTATCATTGTCAATAATGGGTTTTTTTTGAGAGGGTTATCATGCCTCCCTATACAGCCAGTTCACTTAAATCAGAACTCAATTCCAGAGGTTGGCGCTTGACGCCGCAGCGGGAAACGATTCTGCACGTCTTTCAAAATCTTCCCAGAGGAGACCATCTCAGTGCCGAGGAACTTCACGATTTATTACAACAGCGTGGGGAACCGATTAGCCTGTCCACAATTTACCGCAGCGTTAAGTTGATGGCGCGGATGGGCATCTTACGGGAACTGGAGTTAGCAGAAGGACATAAACACTACGAACTCAATCAACCTTTCCCAAATCACCATCATCATCTAGTTTGCATTCAGTGCAACCGGACGATGGAATTTAAGAACGACTCAATTTTGAAACAAGGCATGAAGCAGGTGGAAAAGGCAGGTTTCCAGCTAATTGACTGCCAGTTGACAATTCATACCATTTGTCCAGAAGCGTTACGGATGGGATGGCCCTCTGCACTACCGAGTAATTGGTCTTGCTCAAGAGCGATCGCACATGGACATTAGTCATTAGTCGATTGTCATTTGTCATTTGTCAAGAAACAACAAAATGCTTCACTTCCTATACAGAACACCCGCAAACCCATGTTAGCAAAGGTTTGCGGGTGTTCTGCTTAAGTTATAGTTACTTTACTTGCCCTTGACTTGCCCTTTCGCTTGCTCCATCGCGATTTCCTTGAACGCTTGATAGGAACTGATATTAGAAGCCCCTTCGATTGCTTTGACAGCTAAATCTTGAACTTGCTTGAGAGCAGCCTCCAATTGTTTCGAGAGGTTTTGAATTCGTACTTCTGAGGCTTGAATGGATTGTTCGAGAGATTGAATTCTTAGCTCGTAGAAGCGCTTGTTCCCGTCTACTTCCTTGTTCTGCAAATCTGCTTTGACTTTTACCTGGTAGGTAGCAATGCCTTTACCCTCTTCTTTTGCCTTTTTAATTGCCGCTTCCTTCTCTTTCTCGAAGGCATCCACCTTAGCTTTCAGTTCGTCAAATTTCTGTTCTCGTTCTGCGATTACTTTTTCTCGTTCAGCCCACTGCTTTTCTTGTTCTTGCTTAGATTCTTCCAGTTGCTTGTATAAGCCCTTTTGCTGCTGCTGATATGTATCGTTATCTAAGCTACGTCGAAGGGTAAGTTCATATTCATACTCTTTGGCATCTCGCTGACGTATCTTGCCCTGCCCGTCGTTTCGTTCTTTGATGAAACGATTATGTTCCTCTTGCTCTTTTTCCCAAGCTTTCCTCAACTCCTGACTCTCTTGTTCCAAAGTTTCGCGCCTTTGGTTAAGTTCTTCTTGAAACGCTTTCGAGTTGTCTTCGTAAGCTTGGATTAAAGTATCTAGCGTATCTTCTTCGATTTCTTCTAAATCGTGTAGTTCCTCTAGCTGTTGCGTTTCCTCTGCTACAGAATGCTGTAGTTCTTCCAACTTAGCCGCTTCTGAGGTTAGTTTCTCCGATAACTCACTGACAGCACTACCAAAGCCCGATTGCAGTTTAACAATACTGTCAATCGTATAAACCATCTTGTCTTGAACAACTGTCTGTTGGTTCATTACTGTTACGGGTTGGTGAATCTTTTTATCGGAAGCAACAGGAGGCTTATCTTTAATTTCTTTGTGAAGCTGCTTGAGTTGAGATTCTAAAGTTTTCCGCTCTTGCAGTAACTCCTCATAAGCTTCAAGAATCTGCGCCTTGGTATTTTTGTCGCTTGGTTTGCTTGCCATGAAAAGAACCTCTGATGATTGTCAGTAGTTATTTGTCATTAGTCATTTGTCATTCGTTATGGGTGAGAGGACTTTTGACTAATGATGATAGATAAGGTTAAAACCATTTGAACCAATAGCTTTGGTTTAAGCTTTAGCTTTATCTTGGCTAGCCTGGGAGGAACTGCCGAACGCTTTCATTGCCAACGATTGTGACTGTTTTAGGGCATCTTGTAGCTGAGTAGAAAGGTTGTCAATTTGTTCGCTTTGTTTTTGAAGAGTTTCCTGTAGGGACTGAATCTTAAATTCATAACTCTGTTTTGTCGATTCCCATTCTTTATCCAATAATTCTGCTTTCACCTTGGCGTCTTGGTGGACTTCTTTGATTGCCTCTTCTCTGGCTTTTTTTACTGCCTCATCGAGTTCATTGGGGAAGTCATCCACTTGCTTTTGATACTCTTCAAACAAGGGTTGACGCTCTGCTAAAATTTTCTCTCGCTCAGACCATTGCTTTTCTTTTTCTTGATGAGCTTCTTGTAGCTCCCTTTCTTGGTTGCGTTTCAGTTCTTCGTACTCATCCGTTTCAATTTTGCGCTGGCGTTCTAATTCGTATTGATAGTCGGCTTCCTGGCGTTGCCGTTCTTTAATCAACAATTCGTTTTGTTCTCGAACGGTAGTTTCAAACTCTTCTTGTTCTTTTTCCCAGAGCTTATGCTTTTCAGTTGTATCTTTTTCTAAAGCTTCCCGCCGATCCGCTGCATTTTGCTCCAGATTTTTGAGGTTTTCCTGATGTTCTTGGGTGAGAAGATGTAAGGCATCAGCGACAACTCGGATTTGCTGAAGCTCCTGCAAATGTTGAGTTTCAATAGCGATCGCTTTTTTTAGCTCGTCTAGCTTGGATGCTTCTGTGCCTAATTTGTCTGACAGTCCGTTGACAATACTGCTAAACTCTAGTTGCAGCTCGGCAAGTCCTTTAACAATGCTATCGATGGTGTAGGTAGAGGCAACTTCTAGAACTTGTTTATTTTTTTCTTTCTCCGCCTGTTCTTCCTTTGTTGCTATTTTTGAGTCAATTTTTTTCTTGTCTGTAAGGATTTGCTGAAAGGCTTTAAAAATCTGTTCTTTGCTGTCTCTTGTTGCAACCATGATTTGTTCTCCTTACACAATATTCAACTCAACAGTGAACGAACTCGAAGTTCTTGACAGTTAACGTCTAATGTGCTTTTAAGGCAACATTTTGTTGGGGTAATTTTTGTGCAGATTGGCATTGTTTAACTACACGAGATTGCACGGACTTTCCAGAAATTGACCCCCTAAAAAGTCAACAAATCACACAAAGCTCCTCCCTTATCCGTGCATTCCCGGCAGCACAATCGTCCCCAATTACTTAGGAATTTATTTTTTGACTAGAACAAATGTTCTACTGCACTATACTCAAGCCAAGGTGCGATCGTCAAGCTGAAGACTCATCGCTTGCTCATTCTTTGCAGAGTCTTCAGGTTTGCTGATGATGGAATGGGAGTGACAGCAGGAGATTTCGCCAATTGGCTCACCCCCATGACCCCAAGCATTAACCCTCTTCCATCACTTTGGGATAAACAGGGGTTCCATATTGTTTAATGGGTGTAGCTTCTATAGCAGGAAAAAAAGTTTTTCTATCTAAAGAAGTGAATAAGATTAAATCAGTCTGTGTTTATAAATACAAATAGTCATGCCACGCTCAACTCAGGGCAGTGACAAATAATCTCTTACTCGACAGGTGTCATCAAGTTTTTACAGAAGCCTTATAAATTGCTGATGACAGAATGTTGGTTCCACAAACTAAAGAATGACTGATATTAATTTAGCGGTTGAGACGATGTTCCCAATTGGTATCCCAATGCCTTTTTCTTCATCGTCTGAAAAATGTTGTAAAACCCATTGGCACGGGAGGGTGTCAAGCTGACATTTAGACCCGTATCTTGGATAAAGTCTGGAGAGATTTGCAAAATCTCTTCAGGAGTTAGCCCGTTTAGTCCTTCGATTAACAGCGCCACTAAGCCTTTGACTAATTGGGCATCCGAGTCTCCTTGATACCAAATTTTGCCGTCTTCTAGGTTAGCCGTTAGGAAAACTTGGGAGGTGCAGCCAGGAACTTTGTTTTCTGGCACTTTATCCTCTTCTGACATTTCTTTAAGACGCTTGGCGTACCAAAGAAGCTGTTCGTAACGCTGCTTGGGGTTGGTACGCTTCTGAAAGCGCTCCACAATTCGCGCGAGGGCATCTGGTAAGGGGGTTGAGGTGGATGACATACCCAATAGTTAAGAAGTGGTAATCCTTTCGATCCTAACAAGGCTGATGCCATAAGCCTATGACCTAGCTAAGACGCGATCGCAAACTCCCTGCATCCCGTCCTCCACATCGTGATGCTGATGAAGTTAAAAAGGAGCAAGCAACTGGAACAGAAACGAACCAATTCCCACTAAAACGTTCCCTAACGATGTCCCGCCTCCAGCTTTAGGAGGCTTGCGCACAATTTCCATTGCTTGAAGAAAGTTGTGTGATGCCTGGTAACCGGCTGTATTTCCTTGGGCGCTAAATAATGCTCCGGCATTTTTGGCATCTTGCGTTGCTCCGGCTTCGTTCCCTAGCTTGTAGAGGGCAATTCCACGCGCCAGGAAAGCCGGAGCAAAGTCAGACTTGATACTTAGTGCTTGATTGTACTTCGCGATCGCACCTCGATAATTGCCTCTTTCCGCCTCCGTAACGCCCCAAGCATAGAAATCTTGCGGAGTTCCTGCATACTCCGGGAGACCAACGGCTCCTTGCACATAAGCCGTATTCAGGCTAGTCCCGAATAATTTGGCATTGACCATAAAAGCATCTCTGAGGTCGGTAGAATCGAGGTTAGCGCCGCTGAGATTAGCGCCCGTAAGGTTAGCGCCATTGAGAGAAGCACCCGTTAGGTTAGCACCTGTTAGGTTAGCCCCAGTTAAGTTGGCACGACTGAGATTGGCACGAGTCAAGTCAGCGCCACTTAAATTAGCACCCGCTAAGTCCGCCAATACTAGACCAGCACCTGTAAGTTCGCATTGGGGACACTGTTTGCTTGAAAGTAACTGTTGAGTATGTTGTAAATTTTCAGCGTTTGCCGGAAGCGGTGCTAGCGCCTCGTGCATCGCACTCAGACTAGTGGTGGTCAACAGAGCAGCAGTGGTGAAGACTGAGAGTTTTATATTCATAGGACTATCGTTGAGCAAGAGGAGGTTTAAGGATTGTCCGCCCTGACTTAATGCAGTCACTCATCAACTCTGCAACACTCAACCAGAGGCTGTGTAGCGATCGCGTCTAGCTTAACTGAAGTTAACAGTTCTTTCCAAGCATTATTCACCTTCAAGTCGTTCGGACGCTCATAGCGCAACTGAGCCAAAAGGCACAACGTTTCTTGCCAAATCGCAGCTTCTGCATACACCTCTGCCTGTTTGAGAGGTTCTCTTGTCGCCGCTAGCTTAATCTGCTCCTCTAAATTGAGTTCAGTACGCTCGATTAGCCCAGTGACAAACCGCGTGTCTGCCCAGTTTTCATCGTCGCAAATCAGCGAAAACTTCCACTGATATTTTTTACCCGTTTCCAGAGCTACGCTTTCTGGAAGGCTCAATTTCACGATACCGGGAGTGCCCTTAACTGCCACAGTGGTCTCGTAGAGTTCATTCCACTCGCTGTCATAAAGCACAAATTCTGCGGACTTTGCTTCAGTTTTGGGGACGTACCAAAACAAGGCTGGATTCGCTGAAACTGTCGTTATTACGTTATTGGTGGGAGTCAACGCCCTCAAAGGAGGGTTATTGTTAAAGCAAACCGTTCTATCGGAACCACGCCGCCCTCCCCCAATTGTTGTAGGGGGTGCCCCTCGCGGCTCTGTTGGTGGGAAGATGACACTGACTTTTATAGACTGCGCCCTAAGCTGTGATGCAGCAAGAGAGAAACTCAAAAGTTCTATAAACAGGGCAACGGTAAGAGTACTTAGACAGGCAAGAGACTTCTGGCAACGCATACTTATAAATTTCTCCTTATCAAATATTAAAGCCTACGCTTTGACACAAAGCGGAGTCAGCCTTCGATTTGTATGCGATTCACTATGTCTCTGACCTAAGGACACTTATGCAGTTTCGCGGACGCTCTCTATTCCTGCTTGCAATTTGTTCGGTAAATAAGTGTAGCGCGATCGAGAAAAGGCTTCAGGAATTCTACGAGCTAGGAGAACGGATTGCCCAGAATCAAAATCACTCTTGCTCCGCTCATTGGGAAGATTGCTTAATTGTGAAGTGTCAACCTCAAGGATTTGATGCTTAATTTCACTAGAAATCTCATCGACCAAGCAGATGCGTCCCTTGCGCACAGCATAAAGCAGTCGGTCAATGGCAGCTCGTTCTTCGTCTGAAAGTGACTCATCTAATAGAGCGGCTCTCAGTCCGTAGTGGTTACCAACAGTCAGACAACCGGAACTAATGGCTTGGGCAAACAACTCGGATAGAGCATTGGGAAGAAGTTTGACGGGGGGTATGGTTCTAGAGGCAAACTTGATGCCTCTAACATCGGTGAACCTTTTGTCGGAATTAGTAATGGAGTTCATGAGCAAACGTTGATGGGATGAAGATTTTGGCTGTATGGATAAATAAAATCGACCCCCTGTCTGAAGCCATTGCTTAGAGTAGGGAAAGAGGTCAGGATGAATTTCAGACGAGATGCATCAGTTGGAAGCCATACCAACTTCCTAGCGTCCGGCTCTGGGCTTTACCAAACCTTAGGTTGTTAAATTGCACTAAGAAAACACAATTGAAACTTGTGTGTTGTTGCCGTATCAGTCCCTGACTGATAGTGTTCTTTCTCTACTAGATGCAGGCATACTCTTGTTGCTGATGGGGTGTACCTTGCAAGAACTTGGGCATTGAGGTAAGCAGGCTCAACTCTGGGGCAGAGCAACCGCCTTAAATAAATATTAATCTTGTTAGTTTCATGACAACCACTACTTCGACCGCATCTTCAACCAAAAAACACAAAACAGGGAGTTAAGATTAAGATTTCTCAAGGACATCTTGTAGAACGCTGAGGTTTTCCTAGGCTACATCATCTATTCGCTGCTCTTCTTCAAGAAACGTAGTAATGTTTTCCATCTGGTTCAGCGGCATGAGGCAGCTTTTAAACGCGCTCATGCTTTATTGTTTGCTACAAAGGAGACAACCGCGCTCTTATGCAAGCATCCCGCGCTCATTTGTGTGTGACAAGTGCTTTCCACCTTACCCAATACGATGCCGAACGTTTCTGAAATTGAACCGACAACGACTCGCTTTTACTTCCAGTTCACCCTCCTCGGACATATCGAGTTAGCCGAAGGAGGCAGTTATCTGGTATGCCGGGATAATATTCGGTTTCGCCTCAAAGATGCACCCTCTAACCCTCCTGAGGAACTCACCTCATGGCGAGTTATCCCCACGACTGATTCAACAGGCGTTATTCAAAACCTAAGTGTCGAGAGTTACTCGATTGGTGATAACAGTGGAGACGCCAGCGAACGGTGCTTGCTTTTAGGACGAGTCGTGCAGCTAGGCAAGCGGGGTCAATTTGTCCAAATAAAGGTGAGTAGACCCGGTGAAAAAACTCTGAAGATTAGTCTTCTATCTCCCGATCCCCGCATGAAGATGGGTCAGTTGTGGGAAATCCTAGCGATACGAAACGGAGATACTCTACTAATTCAACAAGCTAATCCAATTGAGGAAGTCCATCACTCACCCCAGCCGCAAATCCCAGCGACGCCAGCCGTCGCTTTGCCAGTCCCACAACAGGAACAGCCTCAAATCACCCGGACCCCATCTATTACAACTGACACCGATACTCACCTTTCAGTCAGTCCATCAAAATCGTCTGCTGCAACACCGACCTCACTCTCCCAAACCGCATCCTTAGAGCAAGCTGTTCATAACGGCAACTCCACCGCAATGCTACCCACTAGTAGCACCATCACTATCCAGCAACTCCAACTGAGTGATAATACTGTTTCGCCTCCTACAGAAAAGGCACTAGCCGCACTCGTTGCAGAAACTCATATTGAGGATTGGGAATTAACCACGCCAAAACAACGGAAAAATAAGAGTTGGGAATGGGATGCTGTTTCTAAAAAAACTCAACTTCAGGCAAGAGTACAGGTTTTTGGAGGGCGCAAAAAAGCCAGAGTTTATCAGTATGCGTCTAAGGTCAATCCGCAGTTTTTAGAAGCAACAACACGGCTTGATTCTTCCTCAGAAGACACCTTAAGCGAGCGTTTAGTTGTTAGACCTTTGGGAGCGGCTAAAGGCATTGGCGCGTCTTGCTTCCAAGTGATGATTGGCCCTTACGAAATCGTTTTGGATTGCGGGACTCGTCCGAAAGGCTATGACCCTTTACCCGCCTTAGACTATCTGGAAAATCCCAACCTACTACTGGTTTCTCATGCTCATCAAGACCATTTAGGAGCTGTACCAGTTTTTCATGCACGTTATCCCGGCGTGCGCATGATTTGTACTCCGGGTACTCGTGAAATTGCTCACGTCATGTTGCAGGATTGTTTGAAGGTACAACAGCTTAGTGAAGATTCACCAGAGCTGTTTGATGAAACGGATTTGGAGCGGACTTTATTCCGATTAGAAACTGAACCGATTGGTATTGACTTCGAGCCGTTACCGGGGTTAAAGGTACGCTTTATCAATGCTGGTCATATTTTGGGAGCCGCTTGCATTTATTTGAAGTATGGCGATCGCTCTTTGCTTTACACGGGTGACTACAACACCACGTCCTCTCGTACTACAACGGGACTGCGTTTAGCCGATTTACCGACAGCCGACATCCTAATTACGGAATCGACCTACGGCGCAGACGTTCACCCAGGCAGGAAAACCCAGGAGACAGGGTTAATAGAAGCGATCGCAGAAATTGTCCAAGCTGGAGGCAATGTTCTGATTCCGGCTTTTGCCTTGGGAAGAGCGCAAGAAATTCTTCTAGCCATTCGCACCTATCATCTATTTCATAAACTGAAAATTCCTATCTATGTGGATGGTTTAGTCAGAGCAGTTACGGATGTATTTCGGAATAATTTGGACTTACTTCCCGCCGCCGTACAAAACTTGGTGAAACAAAATGGCATTGAGCCATTTTTTGACCCGGTGGGTACACCTCCGATTATTTCCATTGGTTCTCCCAAAGAACGACCGTTGGCAATGGCACATCCAAGTGTAATTGTGGCAAGTTCCGGGATGCTGACTGGAGGAGCATCCGTGTACTATGCAACAACTCTACTAGAACGAGAAAATGCGGCTATCTTCATTTCCGGTTACACCGATGAAGAATCCCCCGGACGATTGCTACAAAATCTGCAAACTGGAGACAAAATTGAACTGGATGGGAAAGAAGTTACCGTTAGAGCGCAAATCAGACGGTTTAATCTCTCGGCTCATGCTGACAAAATTGGATTAACTCAGGTGATTGGTAAAGTGAATCCAAGACATCTGATTTTAATCCACGGCGGCGGTAATGCGTTGCATGAATTAGCGCGTTCTGGGGATTTACGCTCCAAATACTATATCCATATTCCCAGCGTGGGAGAAGCGGTTGAGTATGGTCAAGCACCAGAACATCTAAGTAAATCACAAATTAGTAGAATCGCCCTACCCCAAGAGTTTGAGGTTGAAATCGAAGCGGAAGTTGAGGGAGCGTGGTTACGAATTCCCGAAGAAATTGTAGAGAGTGACCCCCGTTGGTCGATGTTCGCCAGTAGCGGGATACTGAGGGCGAAGTGGGACGGGTATCATCTGAAACTAAGTCCGGTGACGCAACAGAATGTAGCAACGCAAAAGGCAATCGAAGATGCGATCGCATCTGGCGAAGATTGTTGTACAGTATGTCAGTTTTTTGAGTCGGCGCAGTGTCAATGTGAAGATAGCCCCTTATTTTCCCTACAAGTCGATCCCGCAGGAAGGTGTCCGGAGTTTAAGCGCTTGTAAAGTCAAAGCCTGGAATTGAGTCCATAACTCAGTAATTTTACGGATAAATCCTTGAGTCAGTTTGAGGACTTTCCGTAGATTTTCTGTTTAAAGTAAAGCTCTTGGTGCAAGGCTTTCTTGATGTGGGTGGTGTGGGTTGTGTCAAATATTAGTAAATCTAGAGGCTTAGGTTGACTCCACACTCAGCGATGAATCGACATAAACGGTTATGGATGCTGATTTCTCACGGCTTCAATGCCTCATGCCGATGGTGTGGCGATAATACGCCAGAAAGCTGTTTGAGGCACTGCTGTTAGAGTGAGTGACAAAACTTCCCCTA
>JALYGX010000320.1 GCA_030776905.1 Cyanobacteriota bacterium
GGCTAAGGCTTGTCGGAATGTCTTTAAGGCGGCTTGCAACTGACTTTGATCAGACTGAGAATCTGTGCCCCGTCGCCGCGCTGTATTCTCGCGTTTTTGATGCATGGTAGGGCTACAGCAAAATGAAACAACGTGGCTTTCTTTGCCCTTTTTATGCAGCCGCTCTAATTCTGATTGAGCCTTATGGTGAAGAACAGATTGCATGGTGAGAGTTCTCCCTCAAGGAATTGCAGGTTTGGTCTAGCATTAGCTATCTCTCACCGAGGGGAACTTATGCAGTTGATGGGGTATCATTTTGGTCAGACTTCATCAATGAAGCGGGTTGTTGCTTGTGAGGTCAACTTTTTGGCGATCGCTTTAACTCCCTTCCTAACGCCTTGCATTGGGCTTATCGCTCTGGATTAAAACTAAAAGGAGGTAACGTTTGTTCAATGTTAGGGGTTAAGCCAACCGTCACAATAAACTTCTCCTCCCAACTGCCGACGACACTGGTAAAGAAATAAGAATCACTCGCCTGAGTATCCAACACTTGTTCCACCAAAACACCTGTTTGGTCGCTGACGCGCAATCGCAGACCTGGAGGTAGACTAGTACCCGGCGTTGCACCTAAGACTAACAACAACGTCCACTCAGGAATTGATTCAGATAGCACAGGCCAAGTAACGGCATAAAGCCGTAAGGGCATTCCCGCTAACTGTAAATCCCGATAAGCACCACGCGCCTGAGTCGGAATTTCTACACCCGCTTGCCGCAGTTGGGTCACGATCGCTTCAAATTCTTCGACAGGCGATCGCATGGCAGCGGCGGGAGCCAAGCTAGGTAATAGTACCCAGGAAACTTCCTGAGCCAACTCATCCAATTCGTTCCACAACCAGCGCCCCACATTCACCGCAGGTTGTGTCAAGAGTTGCAGAATGTCTGATAAATGCTGTTGCAGAGAAATTTGAGATGAGGCAGAAGTAATCTCGCCACGCTGCAATTGATATACCCAGTTGAGCAACTCCGGGTTAGTCAGCACTGCCGTTCCCTGTTCCCACGTTAAAACCTCCCATAGCTGACGCTCTGGCGACTCTAGCTGAGGTAATAAGGCTTCCAATTCTGAGCGGATCTGAGATAATTGCATGGTGCGATCGCTCTGGCTGGAAGGCAAAGACATTGCCATTTGTTCCAGACAGCGCAGGAACAGCAACAAACGATCTGGATCGGCTTCAAACCAAGTTAAAGGTAGCTGATAAGTCCAATCTTCATCTGCTTCAAGATTCACACTTGCCCGTCGATTGACTAGCTGCTCGTAGGATAAGAAGCTATGAACAACAGCAGTTTCCTGTTCTTCTTGAACTTCGACCAGCACGTAGAAATGAGGGACAAATTCTGGTAAATCAACAACAGCTCTCGGTAGGGTGACTTCTTCATCGATCAGGCTACCCGCAGCCATCAGGCAAATGTTGAACTCATTCACCTTCAGATTACAAACCGCGTCAATCACATTGGCAGTTGCAGGTTGCAAAACTGAGCAGTATTCTCGGTCAATTGTCAAGTCTATTGATCGCGAACCCAGCCATTCCTCGAAAGCATACAGGGCTAAAACATTGAGATAAGTCTGCCACTGCTGTTGTTCGTTGGGAATATTTGTGCTAAGTTCTACAGCCTGGGCAATACTCTCTGGTGAGAGGTCGATAGTTTCTGGGGATAAGGCTTCAAAATCAAGCCACATTTGGGTTGTAGAATTCGAGTAGTTAGTCATAGCTGGGTTCTCATAAGGTCGAGTTGGCGGCAGAGTCTCTGGGCAAAGAGACCGCTTGTAATGCGGTTTTTGATTGCCGTAGCGGTACTCGCTTCTGTTGCGGCTTCCTGAATTACGGTAGTAATTTGTTCGTCGAGTGCTTCTTCAATCTGTTGGTTTAGAGCTTCGAGGCGTTCTGGGTTGGTGTAGGTTTTAGCTTGCTCGAAAATGCGATCGCGTAGTAGTAGCAACAACCGCTGTCGAACATCGGCACGAAAAGCTTTCAGTTTAAGCAAGCGGGTAACTTGAAACTGGGCTTGCAACTCGACTAGTTGAGCAATTTCGCTCATCGAGCGTCCCTGGCAGTGAAACAGCTCTAACGCACTCAGAAATTGTTGGGCTTTTTTTGTATCTTTACGCCGTAACTGCGTCACTCGCTCTTGAGTGACCTTCACTACAGACTCATCTAAACAATTGAGGAATTGTTGACGATAAAAGCCCAAAAATTCAGTTTGCTCATCCGGTTCGTCTCGATTATCGACCAAGTCGAAGGACGAGCCACTATCAGCAAGAGCGCTAGGGTTAGTAAGATTTATAGATTCTGTCGGTAAAGAGCCGCCCCGAACGTGAATCCGGTACTCTCGCAAGCGCGAAGCGATTTCCTGTAACTGTGTCATCAGGATTTCAGGGGCAAGCCTCTGGGACGTTTGAGTTAATAAGCGTTTAGCAATTTGGTGTAATTGTTCAAGGGTTGGTGGTAAACAGTTTCCCCTAACTCCCGCCTGACGTTGCTTTAAGCGTTGAGCGCGATAGACGGCGTGGTAGCTTTCTAAAAGTCGGCTGGCTTGCTGAACTTCAATTGGCGTTAGGTGGTGAAACTGGGAAAAAATCCGCTGAAGTTGCTTGGGGGTAGTGTTATTGAGGATTGCCCAGTCGCTGACGAGATAAACCCCATGTTCTAGCAAAAAAGCATTCAATTCCCGGTGGTGTTTCACCCGCCTGGTTGTCCAGGTTGCTAAACTGCTTTGCTCTGGGTCAAAACTTGCCAAGATTTCACGCCACAACGATGTGTAGACTGTCGCACCTGGCGTTATCCCCTCTCTGAGTTTTCTGCTGCCATCGTCATCTAAGACGAAGGGCAATAAATCGCTGCTAGTGAAGCCACGCTCCGCGCCAAACTGCGCTGCTAATTTTTGGCAAACTTGGTCGATTTGGCTGGAAAGAAAGCATTGAATGCAAGATTCTGCTAAAAAACGACGATTACTGTTGCTTTCTTCAGAACTCTCTCTCATCCAAAGTAGGAGCTGGCGCTGGATCGGAGCATCCGGCACTTCGCTTTGACCTACAAATTCCGGAAACGATGCGAGAAAAAACGCCTTTGCCGGGAGAATTTCCTCAGCTTTGCGCTTTCCGGCAGCATCAATTTTTATTAGTGTCCAGTATTTCGAGGCTGAACTCATTTCAGGTTACCGCTAAGGCAATGTACCGTAGATGCAAGGAAAAGCTCCACAAGTTGGCAATCTAGTCAGAAGGTTAGTGGGCTATGACTTTCTTTTTAACGTCTTTCACACCTGAGTGCGATCGCAAATCACTAATTCCTTTTAAATTGTTTCACCTCCCGTAGTTGAGATTGGTTCGAGGGTATCAGAACCTGTCATGGCTACATAACTCTGGGCAAAGTAACCTTATGCAGTTTGGAGATGGGAAACAAGAAAAACTTAGCTAGCTGGGGAGTGCTGAGTGGGCGGAAAGACTTTTATTACTTCTTTGTGTGCCAAGCGGGACGTAATACAGCTAGGAATTCTTCTCCCAGCTTAGGTAACGCCTTGAAAATAGAGGTAACTCAGTCTAAATTAATAAAGCTTAAGCACAGGTGCAGCAATAAAGAGCATGACTGCACCCGTAACCACGAAGGCTAAACTTGTCCAAAAAAAGATTTTCATCCGGTTTTCTTAATGAAAATGTATATTAACCAGCAAACCAGGCTCGCGACTCGAACACATCTTTCTGAGGAATCAATCGCAGCGGATTTTTGATAAAGTCATTCAAGTTGATTATTAATTAAGGCAGAAAACTATGAACCCTCTACAAATTGCCGTGCTCATCGGGCTTTCCATTGTGTTACTCAAGTTTGTTGCTTCTCTGTTTGGTTATGGCAACATACCCCTTCTGAATAACTTGGTTACAGTTATTCTCAGTATTTTTGTGACTTTTGAAATTATTAAGCTCGTGCAAGCCATAGCGATCGCCTTTGGCTAAAAGAGCGATCGCTTCTCATCGTGGGGACATACATCTACTGTTGTTAAGTACTGTATATAACGATATAACGTTTGTCACATCATGATGTAAGCGGGCATCAATGGTAGAGAGCCTCAGAGATTGTACAATTGCGACCACCTTCACAAAGTTAGGACTCATACAGTAAACTTTTGTAGGCAAGAGCTATCTACTCCTGTAAGCTCTCTCGTACTTCAGTATCGAAGGTTTTTGTCTCTTTCCTTGCCCTATTTGTCTGTAACAAAACATCCAAATTAGGCGACTCATCGTGACATTGAAGTAGCCTACGCTTATGAAGCGTCATTGGATTAAGTTCGTTCACGATCGAAATACTTATGTAGTCGATCTAAGCTGTATCAATACCTTTACTTTCACGGAAAATGGTCGAGTGATATTTTGGCTACCTGATACGAAAGGTAAAGTTCAAATTATTCTTCATCCAAAAAGTAATTCAGAGGCGTACAGACAAATTTTAGATTATCTTGAGAAAACGAGTAACTAATCTCTAAGCCACAAATTGATGACTGGTGGAATAGCCTTTTTAACTATAAATTTAGTATCCCTTATTTTTTTATGTAACTTCCAGAGGAAGCTTTCAACCAAAGATAACACCAATACCTAATCATTACTTCAAGGTTTTAAATAAAATAAAAATAGTTGAGTGTCAATCTGTCCTAAGAACGAAGTATTGTTTGGAAGGGATAATTCCCGCGATACTCTAGAGGTTCAGACTCAGATCCAGAATTTATTGCTATGTCTCAGCCCACAATCGAATCAATCCTTCAAGAAAATCGTTTATTCCCGCCTCCCGCTGAGTTCTCTCAGAACACTCAGATCAAAAGCTTGGAAGAATACCAGCAACTCTACGAAAAGGCGAAAGCTGACCCACAGAAGTTTTGGGCAGATTTAGCTGAAACAGAGTTGGACTGGTTCCAGAAATGGGACACCGTGTTAGATTGGCAACCGCCTTTTGCCAAGTGGTTTGTCGGTGGCAAGATTAATATTTCCTACAACTGCCTTGACAGACATCTAAAAACCTGGCGTCGGAATAAGGCAGCGTTGATTTGGGAGGGAGAACCAGGAGACTCGCGGACTTATACCTATGCTCAATTGCATCGAGAGGTGTGCCAGTTTGCCAATGCACTGAAACAACTGGGTGTGCAAAAAGGCGATCGCGTGGGGATATATATGCCAATGATTCCCGAAGCCGCGATCGCCATGTTAGCCTGTGCCAGAATTGGTGCGGCTCATAGCGTTGTATTTGGCGGCTTTAGTGCTGAAGCCTTGCGCGATCGCTTAATTGATGGTGAAGCCAAGCTGGTTGTTACAGCAGACGGGGGTTGGCGTAAAGATGCGATCGTTCCCCTGAAAGACCAAGTAGACAAAGCTTTGGCGAATGGCGCAGTCCCGACGGTCAAAAATGTCCTAGTTGTCAAACGCACAGGGCAGCAAATCCAGATGGACGGCGAACGCGATCGCTGGTGGCATGACTTGCAGCAGGGCATCTCAGCCGATTGCCCAGCCGAACCGATGGACAGCGAGGATATGCTGTTCATCCTCTACACCAGTGGCAGCACTGGCAAGCCCAAGGGCGTTGTCCACACGACGGCTGGTTACAACCTCTACACTCACATGACTCTTAAGTGGGCATTTGACCTCCAAGATACCGATGTCTACTGGTGTACGGCTGATGTAGGTTGGATTACAGGTCACAGCTACATTGTTTATGGGCCTCTGTCTAACGGCGCAACAACCTTAATGTATGAAGGTGCGCCCCGTGCTTCTAATCCGGGCGCGTTCTGGGATGTGATTGAAAAACACGGCGTCAATATCTTCTACACTGCGCCGACGGCAATTCGAGCCTTCATTAAGATGGGTGACGAACATCCCAAAGCCCGGAATTTGTCTTCCTTGCGCTTACTCGGAACCGTGGGTGAGCCAATTAATCCTAGAGCATGGGTGTGGTATCAACAGGTAATTGGAGGCGGACGCTGTCCGATTGTGGATACGTGGTGGCAAACGGAAACAGGTGGTTTTATGATTACACCACTACCAGGAGCGATTCCCACGAAGCCCGGTTCTGCCACGTTGCCCTTTCCTGGAATTCTGGCAGATATTGTAGATTTAGAGGGCAATTCAGTTGGAGACAACGAGGGTGGCTATTTAGTGATTCGCCATCCTTGGCCTGGGATGATGCGAACCGTTTATGGCGATCCAGACCGCTTCCGTCGTACCTATTGGGAACATATTCCACCCCAAGATGGAAAATATGTTTATTTTGCCGGAGATGGGGCGCGTCGGGATGAAGATGGTTACTTCTGGGTGATGGGTCGCGTTGATGATGTCATTAACGTGGCAGGACACCGCCTCGGCTCAATGGAAAATGAGTCAGCGCTGGTTTCTCACCCTGCTGTTGCGGAAGCCGCTGTTGTGGGTAAGCCTGATGAGTTGAAAGGGGAAGAAGTCTTTGCCTTTGTGACTTTGGAAGGCAATCAAAGTCCTAGTGAGGAGTTGGAGAAAGAACTGAAGAAGCACGTCGTTCAAGAGATCGGCGCGATCGCACGTCCCGGTGAAATTCGCTTTACTGATGCTCTACCGAAAACCCGTTCGGGTAAAATTATGCGGCGATTATTGCGAAATCTCGCCGCCGGTCAGGAAGTCGCTGGCGATACCTCTACGCTAGAAGACATGGGAGTCCTCGACAAGCTGCGGGAAGGCTCCTAGGCGATCTGCGCTGACACGGGTAGACTCGCTAAGGCAGCAGCGCAAGGCGATCGCTCTTTTAATGTGTTTATCACTGAAGGGAGTGAAAAGTAAAAAGTGAAAAACTTACTAGATATAGTCTTCACTATCCACTCTTCACTCCCGCAAACGGATTTTACAAGTACAAAGAATATCTTAAGGAAATGCAATAATAGTAATTAAACAGGAAATTCCGGTTGAGGGTGCAAAAACCGACCGTAAATCTTCCCTTGGAAATCTCAAATGAATCCTTTGTGGGAGGAGAGCGAGCAAAACCTAGTCAGTAGGGAAGCATCTCTCCAAGCCTTTTTTAATATTTCTCCAGATTTGTTGTGTATTCGTGGTAGTGATGGGTATTTTAGGGAACTCAACTTAGTTTGGAAAAATACTTTAGGCTGGACGTTGGAGGAATTGCGATCGCGTCCCTGGATAGAGTTTGTCCATCCTGACGATGTTGACTTCACTTTTGAGATAGAGAGTCAATGTCATACCCTCAAGGCAAGCCAGACCACCATACAACTTAAAAATCGCTACCGTTGTCGAGATGGAAGCTATCGCTGGCTATCTTGGCGTTTATCTGCCTATGAAAATGGCTTAAGCTATGGCATCGCCCAAGATGTCACAGAAAGCAATTGGGGAGGCAGTGGAGCCTATCGCGCAAGGCTACAGGAATCGGTGAAGTTACGGGATCAGGCGATCGCTGCCAGCAGTGTAGGCATTGTCATTGCCGATGCTCGATTGCCGGATATGCCCCTCATCTATGTCAATCCTGCCTTTGAGCAAATAACAGGTTACAGTGCCGCCGAGGTGCTTGGTTCTAACTGTCGTTTCTTGCAAGGGAAAAAAACCAATCAGCCTGCTATTGCTCAACTCCGGGCTGCGATTAAAGCTGGAGAACACTGCACCGTTATCTTACTCAATTACCGGAAAGATGGCACTCCTTTCTGGAATGAATTAACGATTTCACCAATTTATGATGACGACAATAACCTTACCCATTTTGTCGGTATTCAATCTGATATTAGCGATCGCATCAAAGCCGAACAAGCCTTGCGTTTGGAAAAAAACAAGTCAGAACGACTATTACTCAACATTTTGCCCAAGCCTATTGCTGAACAATTGAAACAGTTTCACGGTTCCTTAGCTCAACAATTTGCTGAAGCCACAATTTTGTTTGCCGATATTGTAGGCTTCACCCCCCTTGCCGCCCAAATGTCTCCCTTAGAACTACTCAATCTCTTAAATCAGATTTTTTCTATTTTCGATCAATTGGCAGAAAAACACGAGGTTGAGAAAATTAAAACCATTGGCGATGCCTATATGGTTGCTGGTGGCTTGCCTGTAGCTAAGGATAATCATGCAGAGGCGATCGCTCAAATGGCTTTGGATATGCAACAAGCCATTGAGCAGTTCAAAACACAACACGGTGAATCGTTCCAAGTTCGCATCGGTATTAACACTGGGCCAGTAGTGGCGGGTGTGATTGGTATCAAAAAGTTTAGCTATGACCTTTGGGGTGATGCCGTCAATGTTGCGTCTCGAATGGAATCTTCTGGGCTTCCCGGCAGAATTCAAGTTACGGCTGCAACACAAGAGCGTTTGCAGGATAAGTTTTTATTTGAAGAGCGAGGCGCGACTCTGGTTAAGGGAAAAGGGATAATGATGAGCTATTGGCTCCTAGGGAGAAAGGAGGAATAGCTAGTCATTGGTCATTAGTTTTTACATTCACCTAATCAGGATATCGTCTTAACGTAGACGCGATCGCACCTTTGTGTTTCCACACCCGTCGCTGGTTGATAACCATTGTTTTCGTATAACTTGACGGCTTCTTTAAGGACACTTGCCGTTTCAATCCAAATTTCCTGAAAGCCTTGGTTTGCGATCGCCTTTTCTAATTCCTGTAACAAATACTTACCGAGTCCTTTTCCCCTAGCGGCTGGCGACAGATACATTTTGCGAATCTCTACAGCCTTTTCTCCACGTTCTACTGGGTAATAAGCCGCCGTACCCACTAACTGCCCCTGCTGTTCAATTACCCAAAACTCTCCTCCCACAGCATTGTAAGACGCTTCTACCTCTAAAACATCCCGGTCTGCCCCCCTTGGTTCCCAACCCAAACCATATTCAGCTAAGGCATCCCGGATGATTGCCGCTGCTTTTTCGCGATCGCTAGGTGTCCAGGAACGAATCAAAAAATCACGGTAGGAAGTCTTCATTGGCATTCGAGGATATTGATTAGGCTTGTCTTGTTCACTGACAGGTTTATCAAAGACGATGTCAAATTCTGATGCTGGCATGAACCGATGCAACACTCTTTTATGATCTTCTGCATCGCAACGATTATAAAAGCGGGCGACAGTGTAGTGCCGAGCATTGGGCAAAATACGCACAATTGCCCAAGGACGACTAAAGTCTTCTGTTGGTTGGATTCTTTGGTAACTCATAACACCCTTTGTTGATAAGCTTTGTTTAGGAAAGGCGATCGCATACACGGGCAAAACAGGTATACAATCGCCTCTGCTTGTGACCTAATGGAAGTTGATAACAGCTTGTTGTTGTACAGGCATCACCTCCTTTGAAAGTCTCCATGCAGTCGCTACCCGCACCAAAGCACGGGCACTGCCTCAACCACGACTTACGCCTATTGCTGCTGCGCCAAAGGACTCACGATAGATATCTATGCGACTGCTTAAATGAGAGACTTTTAGAAAGACCAGTCAGTTTGCTCTCTAGGAAAGTCAGTTAACCTGACTTGTCTTTTTTTGCTTGTCTACCAACACTTTAGTGTTGATTTGCTTTCCTGTCAACACTAAAGTGTTGGAAACCTGTGTGCTATGAATTCAGACCCTTTAAATACCAACCCAGCAGAAATCACGTTAAAAGCACTTAGAGAGAGTCGTAGGTTGACTCAAGAGGAACTGGGGGATCGAATAGGGTTGAGCTATCGAACGATCGCAGAATGGGAAAGTGGCAGAAAACTTCCGCGCTTTGACAATGCTGTTGCTTTGGCGCGTGAGTTAGGTGTTTCGCTCAAAGTTCTGGCTAAAGTGATGCAAATCAACGTTGAGGGCGTGCCTGATGATGAACTGCAAGAGCAATGGCCTTCAGAGGGGGATGGTTGAGGAAATTTGCGATCGCTCTGCATTTAATCTCTGTTAGGGTTCTAGGTACGTCAAAATCGAAAGCCCAGGAGATTCCAGTAATTTAAAAATGATACAAAGCCCAACGCTGCCAGTGTAATGAAAGAATAGTGGACGCGCTTAATTGCTGACCAGTATTGATTTTTCCAAGCTAGAACCGTAAACACAAACAATCCCAGTGTCAACCCCGTAGTTAGCGGTGGAATCAAAAGTAGGACAATCGCAGCCGGAGGCACTCCGAAGAAGAACTCCCA
>JALYGX010000321.1 GCA_030776905.1 Cyanobacteriota bacterium
TCATCTCATCATCGTCATCATCTAAATTCTGACGAAGTCCTCCCGGCAAGGCAGCAATAATCGCATCCAGCACTCTGCCGACTTGTACAACTTCTAAACCTAAGTCGGGTAGGGTTTGACCTTTGGGAACAATTGCTCGTTTAAAACCGAGTTTGGCGGCTTCTTTGAGGCGTAGTTCCATTTGAGAAACTAGGCGCACTTGTCCGCCTAAGCCTACTTCTCCAATCAGAACCGTGCGTGGGTCAACAACGCGATCGCGAAAACTGGCAACAACAGCGATCGCAATTCCCAAATCTGCGGCTGGTTCCTCAACTCCCAAACCTCCAGCCGACGCGACATAGGCATCTAATTTTGATAGGGGAATCCCTACCCGTTTTTCTAGTACCGCCAGGATTTGCTGTAAACGGTTGTAATCAACCCCTGTCGCGGCACGGCGCGGCGCACCATAACTAGCAGGACTCACCAAGGCTTGCAACTCCACAACAATCGGGCGAGTTCCTTCACAAGCCACAACCGTAGCAGTCCCAGGACTCATTTCATCCCGACTACCGAGAAACAGCTCAGAAGGATTCAACACTTCCTGCAAGCCGTTGTCTACCATTTCAAAAATACCGATTTCGTGGGTTGCTCCGAAGCGGTTTTTGACGGAACGCAGCAACCGATGGGAGGCAAAGCGATCGCCTTCAAAGTACAGTACCGTATCGACTAAGTGTTCTAATACTCTTGGACCTGCGATCGCGCCTTCTTTGGTCACATGACCCACAATTAACAGCGTGATATTCTCCCGCTTTGCCACCTGCATTAGTGCCGATGTACATTCCCGCACCTGCGCCACAGAACCGGGAGCAGACGTTAAAGCCGCAAAATATAACGTCTGGATACTATCAATCACCGCTACCTGCGGTTTAAGAGATTCCAACTCCCGCAGCACCTCTTCCAAATCCGTTTCTGGCAGCACGTAGAGGTTTGGATCTGAGGCTTGAGATTTAGGTTCTGTCGCTACAGTATCCCCGTTCCCATCTTGAGGTGGTATGGCTGAGGACTTAGCACGCTTTTTCGCCGCACCATTAGAGGTTTCCACCTCAATCGGAGTCGCACCAACGCCGAGACGGGAAGCCCGCAGCTTCACCTGTTGCCCCGACTCTTCGGCACAGACATAGAGGATGCGGTGATTCTGCGCTAGCTGATTGGCGACCTGAAGCAGCAACGTTGATTTACCAATCCCCGGATCGCCGCCAATCAATACCAAAGAACCAGGGACAATTCCCCCTCCTAGTACCCGATCTAATTCAACATAGCCTGAGGGAAAACGCATTTGGACGTTATTGGAGATTTCCGAGAACCTAACCGATGAACGCGGTTGTGCCGGCCCCTTGCTCGTTGACTTGCGATCAGAGCGTGTATTCGATTGCCATCCCCCACGACTGATGTTGAGGGCGGCGTCTGTCACCACCTCTTCTTCCAAGGAGTTGAAAGTGCCGCAGGCTGAACATTTGCCAAACCATTGTGAGGACTCTGCCCCGCATTCACTACATCTATATACGGATTTAGACTTCGGCATCCCGATCAAAACCTGTAAAAAACTATTAACAATTTCCAATACTTAAACAAAGGTTAAGAAAAGCTTCAAAGAGTGGGAAAAGGGAAGATTTATGCCTTAAAAAACCTTCGCATAGCGTTATATCTTATAGATAAGCGACTAATAAATTAACAATTCGCTAACCATCTTTTAGGAGTATTAAGTCAATTGGAAACTCATAAAGAAAAAATCCTCGTTGTCGATGACGAAGCCAGTATCCGCCGCATCTTGGAAACTCGTCTTTCCATGATTGGCTACGATGTCGTCACCGCAGCCGATGGAGAAGAAGCTCTGGATACCTTTCGTAATGCTGACCCTGACCTGGTAGTTTTGGACGTGATGATGCCCAAGCTTGATGGTTACGGTGTCTGTCAGGAATTGCGGAAAGAATCTGATGTCCCCATCATTATGCTAACTGCCTTGGGCGATGTTGCCGACCGAATTACGGGTCTGGAGTTAGGAGCGGATGACTATGTTGTCAAGCCTTTTTCGCCTAAAGAATTGGAAGCCCGGATTCGCTCAGTATTGCGGCGGGTTGACAAAGTGGGCGCTTCCGGTATTCCCAGTTCTGGCGTCATCCATGTGGCGAGTATCAAAATCGACACGAATAAGCGGCAAGTTTACAAGGGAGATGAGCGCACCCGGCTTACGGGTATGGAGTTCAGTCTCCTGGAGTTGTTAGTCAGCCGTTCTGGAGAACCATTCTCTCGTTCTGAGATTTTGCAGGAAGTTTGGGGCTACACGCCAGAACGTCACGTCGATACCCGTGTTGTGGATGTCCATATCTCACGCTTACGGGCGAAGTTGGAAGATGACCCATCGAATCCTGAGCTGATTCTCACGGCACGAGGTACAGGCTATTTGTTCCAACGGATTATTGAACCAGGGGAGGAGTGATTCAGTTATAAGTTGAAGAAAACTAATTGATCATTCAACCTCAAAACTCATAAGTACTCGGAAGCATGGCTAAACCTGATCAAAACTATGTACTGCGGCAGCTACCGTTTGTCGTTGGAGGATTGGCAGGTGTCCTGCTACTGACTAACCGAATGCTTACCCCTCAACTGACGGATTCCCAGGCTCGCTCAGATGCTCTGGGAGTTATTCTAAGTGCGGTGTTGATTTTAACGGGTTTACTGTGGCAGCAAGTGCAGCCGCGATCGCCTGATGCTGTCGATTTAATCGGAGAGCAGGGTTTTGAGCTGTTACCTAGGCTACCGGATGAGGTAAAAACTGAACTCGCTTGGGCGTCGCATCTACTGCTGACCAATACAGGAACGCGATCGCTTGTCGTTGTCTATCAAGGTAAAGTCCTGTTGCGGCGCGGCGTCTTGGGCGTCAACCCGGAAGTCAAACCTGGGGCAATTTTGCAACGAGTGCTGGAAAAACAGAAACCTGTCTACCTGGTTGACCTGAAAATCTATCCAGGGCGGGTTGAATTTGATTATTTGCCGGAAAATACTCAAGGAGTGATTTGTCAACCCATAGGCGATCGGGGAGCTTTAATTTTAGGAGCCAATGCTCCCCGCAGTTACACAAAACAAGATGAGAATTGGATCGAGGGGATTGCTGATAAACTTGCCAACACCCTCAGCCGATTTTCCGATGAGCTTACCGCCGCTGAGGTGTAAATGAATACAACAATTTTTTATTGGATACTAATTGCTGTCATGGTAGTGGGCGTTATCGGGGCTGTAGTACCTGCCGTTCCCGGTCCCAGCTTGATTTTAGGGGCAATTTTAGTTTGGACAGTTATCCAAGGTTTTGGTAACGTTAGCTGGATGCCACTAGTCGCCATTTTTGTAATTTTGATACTGAGCGCTGGAGTGGAATTGCTAGCTAGCTACTGGGGGGCAAAAAGTGCTGGGGCGAGTAAATGGGGTCAGATTGGGGCACTGATTGGCTTGGGATTAGGGTTTTTTGGTTTGTTACCTGCTCTACCCTTGGGTGGTCCACTCATCGGAATTTTATTTGGCCCTTTGATAGGAGCCTTCATCGGAGAATTTCTTTATCGACGTGATTTAGAGCTAGGGCTAAGAGCCAATCAAGCGTTGAAAGCTGGGATTGGGGTTGTGTTGGGTTCGCTGGTTGGAAATTTGATTGAGGGGTTGTTGGCATTCGTAGCTGTTGTCATCTTTGTCTGGAGTACCTGGCCCCCACCAGGAGTAGGCGTCTAGAAGCCAATTTTAATAAGTTGGGTTAAGTACTAGGGGGATTCTCAGTTGAAGGCAATACATCTTTGTCTCCCTTGTCCCAACCAAAATCTGTGTGTCTCATCCCAGTGAAAACAGCTACAGTTGTCGCCGCCTAGGTAGGTGTAGGTTTGCGATTTTTTGAGGGCGAACATGATCGTCAAAGAACTCGATGTATTCGCGTCACAAGACAAGTTGATGAAGGCTGGGCGGGTAGCTGAAGAACAGATGGCGTTCTACCTACGCCGAAGCTTTAGTAGCGATCGCAATATTCGTGTATTTAACGGCATTCGCCTCGAAAAAGAGGATGACGCCGCACAGATCGATCATCTGATTCTTCATAAGTACGGCATCATTATTGTTGAAAGCAAAAGTGTAACCACCCTAATTCAAGTCAACGAGTACGGCGAATGGATGCGACAGTTTAATGGCTCCCTAAAAGGAATGCCATCGCCTATTCTTCAAGCAAAAAGACAGGGTGAGTTTCTCAAAAGTTATCTTGAGGCTCATGCCGAAGTTCTCCTGAGTAAATTCTTAGGGATGCAAAGCCACTTTATCAGAATGCC
>JALYGX010000322.1 GCA_030776905.1 Cyanobacteriota bacterium
AGCCTGGATATTCTCAATCAACTCTTCACCTAGTCTGATCGCGGTTTCTTCTGTGTTATAAGCAATATGTGGCGTTCCTACCACATTATCTAACTGGGCTAGCTCTAGTATCTCCTCACTCGGCTTACCTGTAACTGGCTCATTCTCAAAGACATCTAAAGCTGCACCAGCAATGCCCCCTTGTTTCAAAACCTTGAGAAGCGCTTTTTGATCGGCGATCGCACCACGAGCGGTATTAATTAAATAAGCTGATTTCTTCATCAGATTTAATCTTCGCTCATCGATTAGGTACTTAGACTGCTTCGTGACCGGAAGATGTAAACTCAAAATATCAGCGCTAGCAATCAACTCATCTAGCTGACTGGCTGGAGTTTTCGAGTTGGCATAAGTAACATCCATACCAAAACTAGAAGCAAGCTGGGCAACTTTTCTGCCAATATTACCGTAGCCAATTAAGCACAATTTTCTGCCACTTAACTCTGTTCCTACATAGTCTTGTGTGTTCCAATTCCCCTTTTTTAAAGAATTATTCGCGGCAACAATTTTTTTTGTGACGATGAGAATTAAAGCAATAGTATATTCAGCAACTGCATCTATGTTATGTTTGGGGCTATTAATAACTTTTACCCCGGCTTCCGTTGCCGCTTTAACATCTACGTTATCATAGCCCACACCCGGAATCATAATGTATTTTAAACTGGGAGTGCTTTTGATAATTTGCTCAGTAATATCAACCCAGGCAGCGGTAATCAGCTCTGCTCCAGCAATTCTGTTAATAATCTCTGCCTCAGTTTTAGGAATATCGTTGTAAATGATAATTTCACCTAAGCTTTTTAGTTGAGCTTCGTGGTTCTCTGTAAAGTAAATGTAGTCAGGGAAGACAATTTTCATGACTAATGCTTAATAAGCTTCCGGTTTGAGCAATGCGGTTTCTTGTATAAGTGTAAATGCCTGAATATCCCCCTAAATCTGGGTTCAAAACCGCTCGAATGCAAGGGTGTAGCGAGAGCTTCCCCAAAACTTCGAGCAAGACAGGGGGACTTTAAAGATTCTGACTCAGCAATGAAACTCTAGTCTTGAGCCGCCTTCACATAGGCAACCGCAAGCGGTGTAGCCTTTTCTGTTACTTGAGCCATCACCGAACGGTCAAACTCACTCCAGACTCTAGGCTGACCAAACACACAGGGTTGTAAAACTCCCCAGAGCATACCATCATGGCAGAGGTGAGCGTGAACTAATGCTCGGTGTCCAAAATTTTCTTCCTCAAAATCGCGATTAACCACCTCTGGACTTGCCGTTTCCACATCTTCCACAAAGATGGACGCATCGGTTCGCAGCGCGGCGGCAAAGAGTGGATCTTCTTTTGGCAAAGATTCGGGTTCTTTAACCCACTCCGCCGTACTAACATCGGGATACTGAGGACTACGAAGCCAGCAGTACGGCGTTCTACCGATACTGGTATGTGGATTACGTAGGTAAAGAAAACAGCGATCGCATTTTAACACCTCACATAACGCTGGTAGCAAGGCAGAGAAAACAGCGTCCGGTTCGCGGCTAGTTGCAAAAATTTTTTCCAGAACTTCGGGTAAAGCTTGCTCAGTCATCTGTAGGTTATTGTAAATAATGATTCCTAGTCAAAATTTTACAGACTAAGTTCATTCAGTTAATTTTTTATTGATTTGTATAGACTGTTAAGCATTGCTTCTACATCTGGCGGTTTAGCGGTAAAATGAATGTAAAAACTTCTATCATCTTCTGGTTTCTCCAACACTTTACCGTAAATATCTCCACTAACTTGTGTTGGATTACCTGGGGTTAATAAATTAAGCTTGATATTGCTCAAGGGTTCCGGTATAGCGCGGCCTTCTCCATTGTCAGGGCGAATCTCAGCGCCGTTAGGAGAAAGCTTGACTAAACTTCCCGTGAACAGAGAGTTACCAATATGCTTTCCATCTAGAAGTGCGTAATGGAATTGTAGACAAATTTCTTCAGGAAGAGGAAGAAATAACTCTTCTTCTTTAGACAAAAATAAGTCGTATTTTCCCCGAATCCCGCCAACTTCATAGATAGTAAGCGGCTGTTGCACTCCCTTGGGTTGAACCTCTTTTTTTCCATCAATTCTCACGATAGACTCTACGGCTGTTAGAGTTGATTCGGAAATGAGAATTTGACCGCCTACAGTATAGGATTCAATACGATAAGTTAGGTTGACATGACTACCAACAACCCCGTACTTCGTGCGCTTGTCTGAGCCGATATTTCCCACCACGACTTCGCCTGTATTGATACCGATGCCCATTTCTAGTTTCGGCAAGCCCCATTCCTTCATCTTGTCATTGACAGTAACCATTGCTAACTGCATGGCAACGGCGCAAGCCACAGCTCTTGTAGCATCATCTTCTCTAACAGTGGGAGCACCAAAAAGAACCAAAATCCCATCCCCCATGAACTCATCAATCGTTCCTTGGTATTGGGTAATTACATCTGCCATGCATCCCAGATAAAAATTGAGGATTTTAACCACTTCTTCCGGTGGAAATCGTTCTGATATCGCGGTAAATCCTCTTAAATCAGAGGTGAGGATAGTAATTGTGCGTCGTTCTCCACCAAGTTTTAATCCTTCGGGGCTTTCCAACAAATTGGCGACAACTTCATCCGTTAGGTAACGCCCAAAGGTTTTGCGAATGTCTTTAGCGGTGTGGGCAATGTAGGCGGTGATGGCGATCGCACTTGTCGTTAGGGCTAAGATAGGCGGCACGATGGGTATCCACCAACCCCCTAAGAAAGCAACATAAGTGCTACCCAGCAAAAAAACACCTGCAAAAACTGCATTAGTGGCTCGATTGAAAGAAAACTTGGCAACGCCGTCACTGTAACGCCTCTGCCAACTCAGGAGGCTACCCACGATAGCCCACAGCAAAATCCATAGCCACTCTAAGGGTTCTGACCAACCCTTGATTAAGGGACGACCTTGAAGAGCGCTACTGAGAATTTGACTAGCCAAATTAGCATGGATTTCTACCCCAGCCATGCGTTCTGGGAGGGTGAGTAGGCTACTACTGTAGGGGGTGTAGTGTAAATCCGGGAACGTCTCGCCCACTCCACCAATCAGGATAATGCGATCGCGTCCCCAATTGGGTGGCACCCGGTCTTTGAGAATATCAGTCAGCGAAACCGTGCTGAAGTGCTTAGTAGGTTCCCGGTAATTTAACAACAACTGGTAACCCCTAGCATCTGCTCCCACATAGCCGCCGTCGTTGGCTTCAAAGGGGAGAAAGGTTGTCTTACCTAACCGCCAATTTTTTGTCCCTGGCTGAATTTGCGGTGAAATCCCTTGACGCTCCAGATACAGCAAAGCTACATATAAACTAAGGCTGAAGACCTGTTCCCCATTTGGAGCCTGTAGGTACACCAATCCACGCCGCACCTTATTATCGGCATCTACGATCAAATCGTTAGCGCCCACTTGCCCTTTTGCTTGTAGTACGGGTGGCGGTGGCACAGCCTCACGTCTACTATCCCCAGCCACTTTCCGGATACCCACCAGATTGGGAGTAGAGTTAAACACTCGCTCTAATTCCTGATGACCCGGTTCCACGGGCAAATCGCGATAAATGTCAAGACCAATGGCTCTCGGTTGGTGAGCTTTTAGTTTCTCTAACAATTGGGCATAGATAGCATCGGGAATAATGGGTTGACCAATGGCTTGCAAGTCAGCTTCATCTATACCAACAATGACAATGCGATCGTCGCGTGGTTCGGCGGGACGCAGACGAAGATACTGATCGAACGCCGCCCACTCCAATGGCTGCAATAAGCCCGCCATCCGCAGTACAATCACCAATCCGGCTACCGTAGGCGCTGTAATCCACACCCCGCGCCATTCCCAAAGAAGGCGTTTTAATGTATTTCGCATAAAACTCTTTTACGACAACCGTATTAGACTCCGCAACTGCTATTAGAAAACCACGCTACGATCGCATTCATAACGCGACCTACACGCCGATTGGTTTCTTATGAACTTCTTAACTCACATTCTGCACTTAGTAGGGTCAAGCGCTGTTGCTTATTTCACGGCAAGCCAGATCCGCGACCCCAAAACGCGCCCCAATGTGCTTGCTGGCTTTCAGTTAGCAGAATCAGGTTCGGTTTCCTTCCTCAAAACTTTGAGCGAACGAGCGGCTTCAGAAGGCGATACTTGGCTGAGTGAAAAACTTGCCCGTCATGCGTCAGACGAAGAGCGTCACGGTCAAATTTTTGCCCACGGCTTAAAACAGCTCAACAAGCAAGTCATCGACTTCAAAAGTCTGCCCAAAACTACCCAAGACAGCAAGCCAGATGAGCGCCGCCGCAGTCCTTTCTTCGAGGCTTACTTCGAGGGTTACACCCAAGAGGATTTAAAACCCCAGAACATTGATTGGCTCGCGTTTATGGGGAGTACCTACATTCTGGAACTAGATGCCAGCAAGGACTTTACTCGCATGGCGAACGTCCTACCAGAAGACGAACAAACCAGCCGCAACCTCAAAAAAAGTATTCTCAGCATTGCTCAGGATGAAACGGGACACGCTGCCTACCTGCGTGAGGCAATGGAGCGTCGTCTGCCTGCTGATGCCGTAGAACGACTCGTTAATGAGTGGCGGACTCGCAAAGTCAACGCGATGATGGCGATGGTCACCAATCTGATTCAAAAGAGTGGAAAAACTCCCTCACTGGTGCAAGATGGCGTACCAGAGGAAATGCCCTCTGATACTTCAGAATCGGTTGCCTCAGAACTCGCTGCGGCTTAAGAGATCGTGGATATTTTCCAGCTTTGATCAGCCTAAAACTCATTCAGAGCATGAGTTTTAGCTTGTAGGTGGGTTAAGCCTAGCCGTAACCCACCTACAAGCTAACAATCAAGAGAAGGATGATCTCTCCATCTATCCCCCGCCTGAGCTAGTTACCAGCGACTTCGTTGAAGCCGCCAGCCAGATTGTCGAGGCTTCTGGCATGGCAATTTAAAAACACCCCTACTGAGTTGCAATGGGGTGTTTTTTAGATTGCTGGTTCATGATATCTTAAGTATAAATACTCAAAATTTGAACCAACCGGAGAATCAATATCAATGCTTGCTTATCTTCCCGTGGGAAAAGCTGTTAAAGAAGCCGAAAAATTTATTGAAAAGGATACACAAGCACAGACTGTAGAAAGATTTCGCAGAAATAAGCGTTCCCATA
>JALYGX010000323.1 GCA_030776905.1 Cyanobacteriota bacterium
GCTTCTCGACTTTAATTCCAGGTTCCCCAGCCATAGAACTTTAATTTTGTGTCTATAAGATTTAGCTGCTCCCAGCCTAACCGACCTCTCCAGAGAGAGCGAAGTATGGGGATGTAATAGCAAATCCAGTTTAATGACCCCCTTTTTCTTGAAGTCCGCGCAGGCGGATGCGAGTTTGTGTAGCCGCGACTTCCACTCACCACGGAAAAAAAGAGGTCTACAAGTGCAGATTTAGTAGAGTGAGCGATCGCTTCTCCCACATTTCCTTAACAAATCGCAACAACTACCTACAATAAGAACAGCATCATCTCGAACAACGGCTCATGCACCTGACCTGGTTAGACACCAACACTTGGCTGATTGAAATTGGCGGGCAACGAATCCTCATTGACCCTTGGTTAGTAGATTCATTAGTATTCGGCAAGCTCGACTGGTTATTCAAAGGCTCTCGACCTCAAAACCGCCCAATTCCAGACAACATCGACTTAATCGTGCTGTCTCAGGGTTTGGACGATCATGCTCACCCACCTACCCTGAAGCAACTCGATCGCACTATTCCTGTGGTCGGTTCTGCCAATGCTGCTAAAGTTGTGCAGCAGTTAGGTTATACCCAAGTAACTGCACTAGCTCATGGCGAGACTTTCACCTTAAATCAGAGCGTGCAAATCAAAGCAACCAAAGGCTCGTCCATTGGTCCCAATGTTGTAGAAAATGGTTATCTCATCAAAGAGCAGGAAAGCGGCTTCAGCCTCTACTACGAGCCTCACGGGTTTCATGACCCATCGTTGAAGTCCGTTGCACCTGTAGATGTGGTGATTACCCCAATTATGGACTTGGGTCTGCCTTTAATTGGCTCAATTATTAAAGGAACGAATAGTGCTTTAGAAGTGGCGAAGTGGCTGCAACCTCAAGTGATGCTGCCGACTGCCGCACCAGGCGAGGTGGTTTATGAGGGATTGCTAATCAATTTGCTTCGCGCTGTGGGAAGTATTGAGGAGTTTCGCTCGTTGCTTGCTCAAAACAATCTTTCGACACAGGTGATTGAACCTAAACCTGGTGAATGTTTTGAACTGCAACTCAAGCCGCGTGCCTTAGCCGTATGAAGAACTAGTTACTTAAGTGAAAAGGGTGTTAGCAACGCGATCGCCTTTGATCTCATCCTTGAAAACCACTCCTTACCAACTAAGACGGCTCCTCATCTGCTGCTGAATCACCCAGAAACAGCCTAACTCCAGCCTTGGAAGCGAGGACAGTTGTCTCAATTCGGTGGTACAGATGCGATCGCGGCTAACTTGTTTGGAATCTGCGTGTACAAATACTGGTTTAATAAGGTCTCTATGTCCTTAAATGAGTGTTTGCAACACAAGCCAAACGAGTTCCCTAGGATGAGCGCACCCCGACCAGGAAAAAGGAAGAATTTCTGTCTTTGTATAATTACCTTTTGCCTACTCATCTGCCTCTTTGCCCTAACCACACCTGTAAGTGCTGACCCCTCACCTGAACCAACAACATCCGTAGATACGCTGCGACAGATGCGGGAACAACTTGACCAGCAGCGGTCTAATCTTTCAAAAGAACGCGATCGCCTTTCCACTGCTGAACAAGCCCTCCAAGGTCAGATTGGTGGTATAAAGCAGAATATCCAGTCCACTGAAACAGCCTACAAGGATTACGACTTTCAAATCCAACTGGCAAACAAGCACCTTCAAGAGTTAGAAGTAAATCTGGCGCAAGCCCAACGGGTTTATTATCAAAAGCAGTCTGCCACCATTGCTCGACTGCGTTTCCTACAACGGCAGCAACTAGTAGGCTTTAGTTGGGATGTGCTGCTCAAGAGCCAAAATCTGAACGAATTGCTCGATCGCCGTCGTCAAGTCAAATTAATTTATCAAGCCGACCAGCAAATCTTAACCAAATTAAAAGCTGAAGCGCAGCGCATTAACCAACAAAAGGCTGAGATTGAGGCACAGAAAAACCAAATTGCCCTCCTTACCCAACAACTTCTAGCACAAAAGGCACAGTTCCAAGCACAGCTTGCCGCACAGCAGCAACTGATTCAGCGGCTGAATACGGATAAGAAAGCTTTAGAAGCCGCGCAACAACAGTTAGCAGCAGACTCTAGAGGCATCGGAATCTTGATTCAAAGACAGGTTGCGGCTGCTAACAAGGCAGTTTTGCCCAACCGTGGCATTTTTGGCACGGGTCAGCTAATGTACCCTAGTGATGCCGAGATTACTAGCAGCTTTGGTTGGCGGATTCACCCAATTCTCGGTTACTCGCGCTTCCATTCCGGGATTGACTTTGGTGCAGACTATGGCAGTACAATTCGGGCAGCCGACAGGGGCGTTGTAATTTTTGCGGGTTGGTACGGTGGTTATGGCTATGCAGTGGTCATCAACCACGGTGAAGGAATCTCAACGCTTTACGGTCATACGAGTAAGCTCTATGTTGCCGAGGGACAAACTGTGCAACCAGGAGATGCGATCGCATCTGTCGGTTCCACGGGTTTATCGACGGGTCCCCACCTCCACTTTGAAGTTCGTAAAGACGGTGAACCTGTAGACCCCTTGACTTACTTATAGGAGTGCTATACTACAGAAGTTAAAGGGCACGTAGCTCAGTGGATAGAGCATCAGATTCCGGTTCTGAGGGTCGGGGGTTCAAATCCCTCCGTGCTCGTTGTAAATTCGCAAATTAAATGTCGGTGTTAACAGATTGATGTCGCTGTTCGCAAATTAGCGTTGTTTGGCGGCTCCAGATAAGTGTTAACAAATTATTGTCGTCTAATTTTCAAACTGAGAATCTGAGGCTCTATCCTTTCAACCCAGCCTGTGCAGTGCTGATTGTGTAGTCATTGCTCTAAGTTGGTTTTTGACTATTAAACTTGAGTACTTACTCCTTTTTAGTTTGAGCTTGCGGTTCAGTTTTATCAGGAAAGGAACATTCCACTGTTATCTTAAGGTTACTTTTAGCTGTGCCTTTTGTTACATAAGGAACCCCTGCTTCGCCACCGAGTTCGATGCCAAATTCTAAGGTGACTTTGTTTACATTGGCGATCGCAACTTTCTTAAACGCATTCAAGGTATAAACCGTATAAGCATGAATTGTCTTTTGAATGTCCTGAAAATTTTGCGCGAGTTGCTTCTGTAACTGGGTAGGCGTTCTTATTACATAATCAGTTGTTGCTTCTTCTTCCCCTTCCTCGGCGGTTTCTTCAGTCTCGCTGGGAGGAACTTCTACATTTTCTGTGGTGTTCAACCGCGAGATAGTTTAGTGCTGGCGATTCAAACAATGGGGCTGAATTTAGACACTCTACCTGAAGACGCTTTGACTCCAGTTGAGAATCTAGCGCAATATTCAGGGAAGATTCTCAGTTCTGTTCAGACCAGCTTGCATAGAGCGATGGAAGAAGTCAGAGTGTCAATTCCCTTCCAGGGACATGAGGAACGAGTCACTTCAGTCGCCTTTAGCCCGGATGGGCAGATGATTGTCAGTGGCAGTCTTGATAAGACTGTCAGGTTGTGGGACTTACAGGGTCAGCCAATCGGTCAACCCTTCCAAGGGCATGAAGGTAATATCTGGTCAGTAGCCTTTAGCCCGGATGGACAAATGATTCTCAGTGGGAGTAGGGACGACACACTGCGGTTATGGGACTTGCAGGGCAACCCCATCGGTGAACCCTTCCGAGGGCATGAAGACGATATTTGGTCGGCTGTCTTTAGCCCCAATGGGCAAATAATTGTCAGTGGTAGTAGTGACAAGACACTGCGGTTGTGGAACTTGCAGGGCGAACCCATTGGTAAACCGTTCCAAGGGCATAAAGATTTTGTCACTTCAGTCGCTTTTAGCCCGAATGGACAGATGATTGTCAGTGGTAGTAATGACGAAACCTTGCAACTGTGGGACATTGAGGGTCACCCCATTAATGAGGCTAACTCCTTCTTCTCACCATTCCGAGGACACGATAATTCTGTCACTTCAGTCGCCTTTAGCCCGGATGGGCAAATGATTGCCAGTAGCAGTGATGACCACACAATTCGGTTGTGGAATTTGAAGGGGCGCTCCATCTGTAAACCATTTCGGGGACACGAGGGTTCTGTCTGGTCAATTGCCTTTAGCCGGGATGGA
>JALYGX010000324.1 GCA_030776905.1 Cyanobacteriota bacterium
GAGTCACGGCTGGAGGACGCAGTAACGCACCCACCAAACCCGTCTGGAGTCGGCAGTGTCTACCGACTAGCACATTTTCCAGCACCGTCATGTTATTGAACAAGCGGATATTCTGAACGTGCGAGCAATTCCTAAGCTAGTCAGCTTGTCAGGTCTTGCTCCCGTGATGTCTCTGTTATCCAGGCGCAACATCCCAGACGTGGGAATGTAAATACCCGTAAGCATATTAAAAAAGGTGGTTTTTCCCGCGCCATTGGGACCGATGAGGCTAGCAATCATGCCTTTTTCCAGGGCAAAATCAACTTGTTTAACGGCAGTCAGGCCCCCAAATCGCATTGTAAGTTGACGTGCTTCCAAAAGTGCCATTACTGACTCCTTGCATCGGCTAACGATTCGTCACTCACTCCTTCACCGTGCAGTTCCGCTTGATGCATGGCATCGGGGACTAGTCCTTCTGGACGCACGATCATCATGATTACTAAAGTCAAACCAAACAGAAACAGGCGCATCTGGATTGGATCGAGGCTGGTGGCGATAAAATCTTGCAACTGTGGGTTCGGAATATTCGGCAAAACGGATGTATTCAGGAAATCCTTCAAGACTTTTGCCAGTTGAGGCAGGTACAGACGGTCTGCCGCCATGATAATGATTCCGCCCAGAATAACTCCGGTCATATTGCCCAATCCGCCCAAAATCACCATACACAAGATGATGACCGAAACGGAAAAATCGAACACGGTGGGAAAGATGGCGCTGATGTAAGCGGCGTAAAAGGCACCCCCAAACCCGGAGAAGGTTGCGCCCATCGCAAATGCCAGTAACTTAGACTTAACTAGGTTAATTCCCATAGCGCTAGCCGCTAGCTCATCTTCACGAATGGCAGCCCAAGAACGTCCCAAGCGAGAATCGCGTAGACGGTCGATCGCAAAGTAGGAAAACACGACCAAAAAGAGGATTAGATAGTACCAGGGCAGATAGTTGCTGGATTCAAAGGTGCCGATAATCGGGAGATTTGGACGACCGATCGGGTTAATTCCTGCTTCACCATTGGTCAGGTTAAAGGGTTTAGTGCATCCCACCAAGCAAATTCCCCACTCTGGATGACCGAAGAGACTGCCCAAAAGCTTGGAAATTGGCTCATCAATCCGTACTTCCGTTAAATTGCGAAACACGACGGGGACAATTTCCCCAAATCCTAGAGTGACGATCGCTAAATAATCCCCCCGTAACCGTAATGTGGGGGCACCCAAAATCACACCTGCGATCGCAGCTACCACTGCCGCAATTGGCAGTACCACCCAAAAGTTCCAGGCAATGTTGAGTTGTGAGGAGGACAACAAGCCAGTGGTATAAGCGCCGATCGCAAAAAAGGCGGCATAGCCCAAATCCAGTAACCCAGCATAGCCCACAGGAATATTCAGTCCCAGGGCTAAAATGACATAAATTAAAATTTCGATGACCGTGGCGATCCAACTTGTTCTCGCCACTTGATCGACAAACGGAAAAATAATCAGGATAAATGCCAGGGTTACCAGAGTTGCTTGTTGTCTGCGGGGACTGGGTAACGCCTGTACGGAGGCGATAACGGCGGCAGCTATGGTCGTGACCACCAAAGCGGAGATGCCAAATTCCAGGATTTGCAGCAAGTTGGTCGAAGATTGTCCGGAAAGCGGTCGGACGACAAATCCTTCCAGTAGGGTTGCCACAAATAACCAAATACCCAACATGAATCCCGCGTTAGCGCCGATTCTTGCACCGACTTGCGGACTGGGAATTCTCCTGCCTTGACAAGCCATAAAGCCAGTCGCCGTCCCCAGGAACCAACCCATGACCGCACCACTCCAACCGCCAAAGAGGATGACAGTTAAAGTAGCGATCGCGCCCATTACCCAAGTTGACTTGATTGCCCTGATTACTTGCGTCCCTGTCATTTGTCCTTAGTTCTTTGTCCTTAGCCCTGAGTAGTTAGTCATTTGTCCTTAGTTCTTAGTGGTTAGCTAATGACCAATGACCTACTTACACCTTTTCCTGCACGTTTTCACCCAGCAAACCACCCGGTCGGAATGCCAAAATCACGACCAAAACAGCAAACACCCAAGCATCAGTCCAGCGACTAGAGAGGTACTGGTCACTAATGGTAGATAGTAGCCCGATTAACACTCCCCCCAGCATTGCCCCAATGATATTGCCAATTCCCCCCAACACAGCGGCTGTAAACGCTCTTAAGCCTGCTGTGAAGCCCATTGTAAAGACAATGGTGTTATTGTACAGCCCTACCAACAGTCCTGCTGCTCCTGCCAGTGCGCCTCCAATCAAGAAAGTTAGGGCAATAATTCGATCCACATCGATACCCATGATTAGAGCCGCGTCCCTATTTTGAGCCGTTGCTCGCATTGCCTTACCCAAACGGGTTTTCTGCACGAATAGGTGTAATCCCACCATCAAGACAACAGCAACGACCAACACGATCAAGTCTTTGGTTGTGAAGTTAATATTGCTCTGTATCCCCAAAGCCTTCAGAACATCAATTCGAGGTAAGAGGTCAGGAAAGCTCTTGGGTGCCGCCGCATTTGCCCCCATGATGGGAAAAAATGCTCTGAGTCCTCCCCAAAACAAGCCGAGATTTTGAAAAATAAAGGAAACTCCGATCGCACTAATCAACGGTGCTAGCCTAGGAGCATTCCGCAAAGGTCGGTAGGCGTACCGTTCCGTGAGGACGTTTAAACCTGCACAAATAGCAGTGGTGACGATTAAGGCAACTAACATGGCAGGGATACCCGTCGCTAAGGAGGCAGCATCCTCAACCCCAAAGGCACCCATTACTGACAAGGCACCAAAGGCTCCTAACATATACAAGTCCCCATGAGCAAAATTGATCAGCTCAATAATGCCGTAGACCAATGTATAGCCCAGTGCAATAATCGCAATAATCGCGCCGTTAACCAGACCCGTCAATATTTGTTGAATCAGAGCCTCAGGGTTACGAGCGATCTCTGTGAGAATTCGCGGCAAGTCAAACCCCGCAATAGGTCCGAGCAACAGGACTACATAGATAAAAAGAATATACAGAAGGGGCTTACGCCATTGTTTCATATTTTTGTCTTAGCTGATACGAGCAAGTTGTACTCGCTAATTGGCTTTTGGTAGATAGGGACAAAATAAACCCAACTATCTTCTCACGAATAACTCCCAACAAAAGACAGGACGTGACTACCTTCTGGGGAGTAGTTCTCCTTCTTTTTCCTTCTCCCCAGTATGTACCTTCCTTTGTGTTGCAGCTTTACAGCACCTTACTCAGCCTTCAGTGTACTCACGAACTCCCACTTGCCGTTTTTGACTTGATTTCCTGACAACGTGGTTAGGCTAGTATCGCCATTCGGGTCAAAGCTGAAATTGCCGAGTACCCCTTTCATCTCTTTAGTCGCCATGACGGCATCCCGAATCGCGGCACGGTCATTTTTGCAGACTTGATTAATCGCATTAATCACCACCTTAGCCGAATCGTAGCCGTATGCGGCGTAGGCTTCTGGTTCAGTGTTGTATTTTTTCTTGTAGCTTTCGTACCAAGTCTTACCGTCGCCAGTTAATTCCTTGCCAGGTACACCGCCAAACGTTGCGTAAAATCCTTCCGCATCTTTACCTGCTGCATCAATCAAGGCTTTCTCATAAGTGCCATCCGGTCCCATGAATTTGACCTTATCTGCACTCAGCCCTACATTACGCGCATCCTTAATTAACTGCCCAGCATTATTCTGGGTAATGCCACCGTAGTAGATCATGTCGGGGTTGAGGGCTTTGATTTTAGTCATCAAAGCTTTATAGTCACTGGCTTTGGGGTTAATGCCTTCTTTTCCTAAAACTTCTAGCCCTTCCTTTTTGGCTGTGGCTTCAAAGATATCTGCAAGCCCTTTGCCATAAAGTTCTTGGTCACTCAAGACATAGACTTTTTTCACTCCTAGTGATTTAGCCCATTTCGCCGCCGCAACGCCTTGAAGGTCGTCAGCCGGAACAACACGAGCGTAACTCCGCGTTTTATTAGGGTAGTAAACATCAGGTTCCTTTGCTTCGCCTTTTCCGGGCTTAGTTAAGCCTGGGTAGGTGTTGGCGGGGCTAACCATGACTAAGTTGGCTTGATTCAAGATGGGGATGGATAACTTCGCAGCACCGGAGTTGAAGTGACCGATAACGGCAACGACGTTTTTATCCGCAACGGCTTTGTTGGCGTTAGAGGTAACCTGTCCGGGGTCCCATTTCCCGGCAGCGGCGGTGGCATCGTCATAGGATTCGTATTGAATTTTGATTTTGCCATCACAAGCCGCGTTTTTGTTCTCCTCAATGGCTTGCTTGATGGCGTTGACGATAGTTGTCGTTTGTCCTGAGGAACTGCCAGTCATGGGCAGGCTGGAAACAATCTTAACGGTGTTCGGGTCTCCTCCCCCCGCACTAGTTCCTCCTCCGCCACCAGTGGAGTTTTGACACGCTGCTGTTAAAAAGCCTGTTGTTAGGGTGGTGAAGGCTAAGGCAACTGCAAAACGAGGTTTGAGTCCAGTGGCTAATATGGGTTTACTCATCTGGGTGTTTAACTCCTCTACTTACTGTTGAAGCAGATTCAGAATTGAATAGATTAGATTTTAAGCCCATCTTCTGTCTTGCGATAGATAGACGGGTTACGCTTCGTTGATTTTTACAGAACAAAGTGCTGTCTACTCTTTGGTAGACCGGGGCATTTACGGGGGTGAAAGGCGATCGCAGCGATCGCGCTTTATGCCGCCCTGAACACAAAGTTTAGGGACGCTTAACTTGTTTTGGAACGGAGAGGGAGGGATTCGAACCCTCGGTATGGAGTTACCTGCCATACAACAGATTAGCAATCTGCCGCTTTCGACCACTCAGCCACCTCTCCAGGGTGACGATTAGACAGCATAGCATATCTTGAGGACTTGCTGCCGCTACTAAAATTTTTTTGTTTAGTGTCTCAAATGTAAAGTTGTTCTTTAATTCTTGCCTATATGCCCTCGAACCAAGTAAAACTAATCTTATCTTTTTGTGTTTTATAGTTACAAAAGTCTACTTATTTGCCTCAGAAAAAAGCTTGTCGATTTCATACAGCCTCGGTTTTCCAATACTTTACCTCACCAGTAAGACGTTACTCGTAATACATAAAGGCGAATTTGTCATACATAAGCCCTGAAAAGTAATACGCATATAAGAATAAGTAATACACAAAAAAATCAAAAATATATTCCTATTTGCAGAGTTATTCGATAGACTTTTTTCTTAATCTTTGTTAAAGTATCGAATAGAAAATTAACACTGAGCGCCTAGCAGGGTAAACAGGCAAACTTCCGATTTACCTCAAGCTTTGTCACGATTCAGGACTACACAAACCTATGGACACTACAAATAGAAAGCACATTGCTCTGATCTCAGTTCACGGCGACCCAGCGGTGGAAATTGGGAAGGAAGAGGCTGGAGGACAGAATGTTTATGTGCGAAATGTGGGTGAAGCCCTCGCCCAGCAAGGATGGCACGTTGATATGTTTACTCGCTCGGCAAGTGCTGAACAACCCAAAGTTGTCGAACATGGTCCGCATTGTCGGACCATTCGTTTGATTGCGGGTCCGGACGAGTTTGTACCGCGTGACGAAATATTTGGTTATGCCAGCACGTTTGTTGAGGAGTTTCTGAAGTTTCAACAACAATCGGGAATCAAGTATTCCTTGGTACATACGAATTATTGGATCTCGTCTTGGGTAGGAATGCAGCTAAAGAAGCATCAACCCCTGAAGCAGGTTCATACCTATCACTCATTGGGAGCAGTTAAATACAAGTCAGTCACAACAATTCCCATGATTGCCAGCACCCGTTTGGCAGTCGAGAAGGCGCTTTTGGAAACAGCAGAGCGGGTTGTAGCAACCAGTCCACAAGAGCAAGACCATATGAGATCGCTCGTTTCCACCAAAGGTAATATCGATATCATTCCCTGCGGTACCGACATCCGTCGCTTTGGAGCGATTAACAAGCAAAAAGCGCGTTCCGTTCTAGGGATTGACCCCGACGCCCTGATGGTCTTCTACGTGGGACGCTTCGATCCGCGCAAAGGCATTGAAACCCTAGTACGAGCAGTTGGTCAGTCGCAACTGCGGGGTAACAAGAACCTGAAGCTCGTGATTGGTGGAGGTTCTCGTCCGGGTCAAAGTGATGGCAAAGAACGCGATCGCATTGAAGGAATTGTCGCCGAACTTGGTATGAGCGACATCACCACCTTCCCCGGACGCCTAGGTGATGACATCCTACCCGCCTACTATGCCGCTGCTGATGTTTGTGTAGTACCCAGTCACTACGAACCCTTCGGTCTAGTAGCTATCGAAGCAATGGCAAGCGGTACACCCGTCGTTGCCAGTGATGT
>JALYGX010000325.1 GCA_030776905.1 Cyanobacteriota bacterium
AAGCTGTCATAATTTAAGAAAGCTAGTTGTGTCAGATGTTAGTTCCCGATTGTTAGTTATTAGATAAATTGTAGTAAATGTTTTAACTCATTTCAGACCCGTAGGTCAGCTCTGTTAAATTTATAAACCTTATAGTTGTGATCAGATTCACAACAGGCGGCTGATCGAGATCGCAATCCTCATGTTGCTGATTTTTGCATACTAAATAACGACTGAACTCGACGCGAGTCATCAATAGGGAACACACAACTAGCCGACAGGTTCTCGCCTTTGAGACTGTCGGTTTTCTCTACAGGAGTAAGGATGAAAAAACAGCCCTCCAGCAAGGGCACTGGAGGTCATATCAAACCAAAACACAAAAAGCCAAATAATTAGGACATGGCTTGAATGATGTAATCAAAGTAGGGAGCTGCTGCTAGGGCATCTTCCTGGCTTAATAAACTGAGAGAAGCATTTTTTAAACAACGGATTGATTCAGCCATCCCAGCTACGGGAACACCCAGGGAGTTGTACATTTCCCGCACGCCAATCAGACCAATTTTTTCAATCGGTTCCTTGTCGCCGGAAAGCACACCATAGGTAATCAGCCGTAAGTACCAGCCATAGTCGCGTAAGCAGAGCGCCCGTTGACGCTCACCATAGGCATTACCCCCTGGTGCGATGAAGTCCGGGCGCTTCTGCCAAAGCTGCTTACTGGCTTCTTGAACAATCTTTTTTTCATTTTCAGCTAGCGTGGAAACAATCCGCATCCGCTGGTCACCTGTTTTCAAAAACTCATTGATGCTCTTGAGTTCGCCGGAACTGGGATATCGGAGTTCGTCGTCGGCTTTGAGAATAACTTGGCTAACTACACTCATACTATGGGGTTAACTTAGATAACATTTGTAGTTTAGCGATTCTAGGCAACACAAATAAAGAGAGTGAATACTGTGTCTCGAACTCAATTACCTGGTAATACTGATACAAGAACCGCTGGAGCTACTCCAGACCTTTGGCAACAAGGTCAGCTAGTAGACTTGCTCATTACAGATTTGAACGACACGGGCGAGGGGGTGGGTCGCTTGGAAGGTCGGGTGATTTTTGTTCCAGATACGGTTACGGGCGATCGCGTTTTGGTTCGACTGCTACGTGTCAAATCCAACTATGCAACCGGCAAGCTTCACCAACTTTTAGAACCTTCCCCCCATCGCATCCGACCCAAGTGTATTGTGGCGGATAAGTGTGGGGGCTGTCAGTGGCAGCATATTGACGACCAATACCAGCAATTAGCAAAACATAATCTGGTAGTTCAAGCCTTAGAACGCATCGGTGGGTTCACCTCACCACCCGTCGCCCCAATCTTGACGGGTGAGTCTTCCCTTGCTTATCGCAACAAAGCGACTTATCCCCTAAAGAGGTCAGCAACGGGTCAAGTTCAAGCAGGGTATTACCAAAAAGGCAGCCATCAGCTAATTAATCTAAATCAATGCCCCGTACAAGATTCCCGGTTGAATCCCCTGCTGGCAGAAATCAAGCAGGATATCGAGCAAATGGGGTGGTCAATCTATGACGAAAACCGCCATCAAGGGCGCTTGCGTCACCTATCCCTACGGATTGGACGCCATACGGGTGAGATGCTGCTGACATTAATCTCAACGGATTGGAAATTACAAGACCTGGAAGTCCAGGCTCAAAAGTGGCTGACTCGCTATCCCAAATTAGTGGGAGTTTCTCTGAACCGCAACCCGAATCGTACTAATGCGATCTTCGGTGATGAAACCCGTTGTGTTGCAGGTCAACCTTACTTACGAGAAGAGTTTGCGGGTCTTGAGTTCCAACTGCGACCTGAAACCTTCTTTCAAGTCAATACAGAGGCAGCAGAAGCGCTGTTAAACGTAATTGTGGAACAGCTAGCCCTGCGAGGTGATGAAGTGTTGGTTGATGCTTACTGTGGCATTGGCACGTTCACCTTACCCCTAGCCCAACGGGTACGGCAGGCGTTGGGAATAGAAGTACAAGCGGCATCGATAGAGCAAGCGCAACTCAATGCCCAACTCAACGCGATCGCGAATGTGACGTTTCAATCAGGGACCGTAGAGACATTGCTGCCGCAACTGGGGATCGCACCGGATGTGGTCTTACTTGACCCACCCCGTAAGGGATGCGATCGCGCCGTCATCGAAACTCTTCTCCAGACTCTACCAGAACACATCGTCTACATCAGTTGTAAGCCAGCCACCCTAGCACGAGACCTCAAACTGCTTTGTCAGACCGATGATTACCAATTAACTCACGTCCAACCCGCTGATTTCTTTCCCCAAACACCCCATGTTGAATGCGCAGCCTTCTTGGTACGCCGCCATTTGAGGTCACAGTCTGGTGTTTGAGAGAGCATTTCGATACAATAGTATGTAAAGGCTTTTCTCTCACCTGCCAGAGAAAAACCGCCCCTCTAGAGGTAAGAAGTTAGCGCACTTCACAGTTATCCGTTGGAAAGCTGGCATTTGCTAAAGCAATTCTACGGAAAGGGTTACCGACCTAATCCAAAAAGCTTGTGAAAATTCTGCGATGCCTTGCAGAGTTTAACACTTGTGGAGCTAGTGTCGAGTGCCTGGACACTAATAATTGATGCCTGAGCCGGAAAGTCTGGTTTGGGGAAGATGAACCTAAAAAACACGGCAGCTAGACGTGTCGAGCATCAAGTCCACCCAATAAAAATCTAGAGGAACCTTTAAGTGATTGCTATATCATTGCGTCCGCTTGGACGCGACTGGGGAACGATTAGCTTCGCTTCTACCCTCTATCTTTGTCCCATCCTCGATTTGCTTCTTGAACAGATTCCCCGCAAATGGCAGCCGGAAGTTCGGCTGGGACTGCAAGAAGCATTAGTGAACGCGGCAAAGCATGGCAATAATTTAGACCCAAGTAAGACGGTAGTAGTTCACTTTTCAGTAATCAATGATGAATACTGGTGGATAATTTCCGACGAAGGTTCGGGTTTTTCTCACGCTTGCCATCAGGCTGAGGGGGATTGTAGTCTGCCAAACGACGAATCAGAAAGTGGTAGAGGATTGTGTCTCCTCCACCAGATTTTTGATCGAGTGGATTGGAATCGTCAGGGCACAGAACTGAGACTGTGCAAACAGGTGAATAGCCGCTCTCGGCTACCCCTAATTCCTTAGCGATCCCCGTGAGTTGGGCAGGGAGGTGCAGAGATTGAGCGATCTAGCCATCCTGATGCCTGACGAAATCTGGCAAGGGCTTCTTCTGGCTGTTCCTTTAGGAGGAATACCAGGGCGGCGGCAGCTTGCTCGCTGGCTCGTGCTTTACGATTAGACTTTAATCGATGCCAATCGTTAGGTCTAATAGTCAAACGCTCTGCTAGCGCTTGAGCTAGCTCAAGGGTGCTAAATTCACTGAGGGCATTAGTTTTGGTCAGTTGGCTGGGTTCAGGCATGACTTCAGGCACGATCGCATTTACTTCTTACTCTACTGCATTACAAAAATGCCTCAAGAACCGTCACAGCCATCGCCCTCTGGTTCAGAACCCAACCTGCCGGATACGGGTGCAGACGAGTTTGAACAAGCCTTATCAGAAGTAGACCAAAGTCTGGCAGCGCTCAAAGAACGTTATGCTCAGGTACAGCGCGATCGCCAACGGCAAGCCGAACTTCAGCACCGTCGAGAGCAAATCAGGAAGGAACGGCGTCAGACTAGCAACAGACAAGCGCTACAAACTGAATTAAGCCAAATCAAAGAGCAACTGGAAACAATAGAACTGAACTTAGAAAGCCAGCTATTTTCCTGGGGAAGTCTCAAAGAGCCTTTTTGGCAAGCCGTCCGATTTGGAGGACTGGGTGTTGTTATTGGCTGGATTCTGAAATCCTGCGCTGGCTAGCCATGACCTTTTGACAAGGCTAACTGCAAGGCTTGCCAGCTACGAGTTGAACAGAGTTGGGAGTTAACTCAGCAACGGGTATCCACTGAATTCTCTTCGATCCCACTTCACGATCCCCAGTGCTGTAAACAACAGGCTCAGCTTCAACAGAGCATTCATAGACGATGCTCAACAATCCCCGCAGAAGATAACCATTAAACTGAGGTTAATGTCTATAGATTTTCCTAACGTTTTTATTGTTTAGGGACTTATTGGTAACTGTCTGAAACATGATGACTCAACGGATTGCGGAAATATTACGAAACGGTCAGCCTGATGAGTCGGTGACAATCCAAGGCTGGGTACGCACGAAACGGGAATTGAAGGGATTTGCCTTTACGGAAGTCAACGATGGCTCATCTATGGCTAATCTGCAAGTCGTGCTGAATCCTGACTTGCCAGACTATGAAGATGTTCTCAAGCAGCTGAATACAGGTGCTTCTGTGGAAGTTAGTGGTGTGCTAGTAGCGTCTCAGGGGAAAGGACAGCGGATTGAGCTGAAGGCGTCTACGTTGAAGGTATACGGCGAGGCTGATCCCGAAAAATACCCATTGCAAAAGAAACGCCATTCCTTTGAGTTTTTGCGGGAAATTGGGCATTTGCGATCGCGTACCAATACTCTCAGCGCTGTCTTCCGTGTCCGCAACGCTTGTGCCAGCGCCATCCATCAGTTCTTTCAAGAGCGAGATTTTTTGTGGGTTCACACGCCGATGATTACGGCAAACGACTGCGAAGGGGCGGGTGAGTTATTCACCGTCACTAATCTGGACTTAAAGGACGTTCCCAAGACAGAGACTCAAGAGGTTGATTTTAGCCAGGACTTTTTTGGACGCCGTGCTTACCTTACCGTCAGTGGTCAACTACAAGCCGAGGTGATGGCAATGGCATTCCGAGATGTCTACACTTTTGGGCCAACGTTCCGGGCAGAAAATTCTAATACGTCCCGACATTTGGCAGAGTTCTGGATGGTGGAACCAGAGATGGCGTTCTGCGATTTGAAAGGAAATATGGATTTGGCAGAAGCGTTTCTTAAGTACATCTTCAAGTCGGTGCTGGAGACGTGTCCAGAGGACATGGAGTTTTTTAACCAGCGAATTGATAATTCAGTCCTCGCAACGGCTGACAACATTATCAACAATGAGTTTGAGCGGATTAGTTATACAGATGCGATCGCATTGCTAGAAAAAGCTGACCGTAAGTTTGAGTATCCCGTTAGCTGGGGCTTGGATTTACAGTCAGAACACGAGCGCTACCTGACAGAAGAATTGTTTAAAAAGCCTGTTATCGTCAGCGATTACCCAGTTGGGATCAAAGCCTTCTATATGCGTTTGAACGACGACGAGAAAACCGTAGCGGCAATGGATGTTCTCGCGCCTAAGATTGGTGAGATTATCGGCGGTTCCCAACGGGAAGAACGTCTCGATGTCCTAGAACGGAGGATTAAAGGCCAAGGGATGAATCCAGAAGATTTATGGTGGTATCTGGATTTGCGCCGCTATGGTACTGTACCGCACGCAGGGTTTGGCTTGGGGTTTGAGCGGGTGGTGCAGTTTATGACGGGTATGGGAAATATCCGCGATGTGATTCCCTTTCCTCGGACGCCTTTGAGCGCGGAGTTTTAAAGGTGGGATTCCACCTGTATGTGTTTTACTGACTAGGGACGCAAGGCTTTGCGCCCTAGCGCAGCTAAACCCAGTCGAGAGGTTCTGCTAAATATACAATCGTGCGATAGGACAGGGAAACCAAGCCACTAGGAGTGCGCGATCGCTCATACAATTGCTTCAACTCGGCACTAAGTTGTTCCTGCACTGAACCGGATAAGGGAAAAGTGGTGTTGCTGAAGGATTAACTTAGTTCATGAGCATTATTCAGTACAAAGACAGATTTTGAATTTTGGTGCTAAGGGGTAAAACAAGAATCGGTAGAAGATGCTGTACGCCAACTATGCTTCACATCCGGACGCTCTTCTCTTCTTGGGACACATTCCTCTGTGCGTTCCCTTGTCCCGTTTATTGGGAATTTTAATGCAGCCGCAGTTCGCCAATTCGGGCAAAATCAACATTACATCAGTTCTGGCTTTAGCACATTGTCGAGAAAGTTTAAACAAGAAGCCCTCTTGCCTTCATCAATAACTTCGATGATTGCCATAGACATAAATAAATAAATAAGAAGTCAAATAGTTGGCATACAAAGTATTAAACAGCACTTATACCTACCATTTAATACTTATTTTAGAATTTGCTCCATTAAGCTAATTAATCAACGGCTAAGGTGCTAATCTAACTAATATGCAAGTTGCAATCCAATAAAGAAAGTTAATTGCGGGGAGAGTGTAGCAATCTTAATAGTTGTTCACTCAATCAACAATGATGCTTTTAAGCAACTTATAGTTTTTGCTGTTGAATTCAGTTTTAATCACTGATTTAACGCAACTGAATAGTGTCAAAACTGTCCAAAGGTGAGATAGCTAGGTTTTTATAAACCTAGGTCTAGACTCTTATGGCAATCAGGCTTTCAGTTATCTAAAACAATAGCGATTTTGAGTCGTACTACAGCAGAGAGGATGAACTGCAAGGAGATTTTATGACTAATTTTTCGCGACGGAGATTTCTTTTCACGGCTGGAGCCTCGGCGGCGGGGTCTATATTCCTGAAAGGCTGCTTGGGAAATCCACCTGATTCCCTTACGGGCAGAACTCAAGCACAGGTAGTCCCCATCGCTAACCTGCCGCCAGAACAAAAACCGGAAACTACTAAAGTCAAGCTGGGATATATCCCCATTGTAGAAGCAGCTCCTCTAATTATTGCTAAAGAAATGGGCTTCTTTGCCAAGTACGGCATGGGCGATGTGGATCTTGCAAAGCAAGCTTCCTGGGGTTCCATGCGGGATAACACTGAAATCGGTTCAGCTGGTGGCGGTGTTGATGGGGGTCAATATCAGATGCCGATGCCTCATCTAATTACTGAAGGTTTAATCACCAAGGGTAATCAAAAGATTCCCATGTACAACCTGTTGCAGTTGATTACTCAGGGGAATGGAATTGCGATCGCCAACAAGCACAAGGGCAAGGGAATTGGTGCAAAGCTGGATCAGAGCAAAGGACTTTTCACCCAGCTCAAAAGCACAAACGCTCCGTTTACTGCTGCCCAGACCTTCCCAGCCGTTAACCAGGATTTTTGGATTCGCTACTGGTTAGCTGCTAGTGGCATTAATCCCGATACGGATATCAAATTACTGACAGTACCAGCTGCCCAGACTGTCGCCAATATGAAGACAGGTACGATGGATGCTTTCAGTACCGGCGACCCCTGGCCCTTCCGAATTGTCAAAGATCAGATTGGCTTCTTGGCAGTATTAACCGCCGAAATGTGGAAAAATCACCCCGAAGAATACTTGGCTCTGAGAGCCGATTGGGTTGATAAAAATCCCAAGGCGACTAAAGCCCTCTTGAAAGGCGTCATGGAAGCCCAACAGTGGTTGGACAATTTTGACAACCGGAAAGAAGCGGCTGAAATCCTAGCTGGACGCAATTACTTTAATCTCCCAGCTGAAGTTTTGCTTGACCCATTCATGGGCAAATACGAGATGGGTGAGGGTCGGGTTATTGATGATAGAAAGATGGCGGCATATTACTGGAAAGATGAGAAAGGGAGTGTCTCCTATCCCTACAAGAGTCACGACCTTTGGTTCATAACCGAAAGCGTTCGTTGGGGATTCTTACCTCAAGATTATGTTGCAAATAACGCGGCAAAAGCCAAGGAACTTATTAATAAAGTGAATCGGGAAGATATTTGGAAAGAAGCGGCAAAAGAAGCAGGAATTTCTGATGCCGATATCCCCCAAAGCACATCTCGTGGCGTTGAAGAATTTTTCGATGGCATCAAGTTCGATGCAGAAAAACCAGAAGAATACTTGAAGAGTTTGAAAATCAAGAAAGTTTAAGTTTAGTTGTTTGTTTTTAGTAGAGAGCTAACAATCAATAACTAACAACCAATGACCAATCACCAATAACTACAGCAAAGGAAGACTTAAACAATGACTACACTCCAGAGACGCGCTTCAATTAATGGTTCCGAAAATGTCTTGGTAGCCCGCCTGAAAAAGCTATTGCCCGACATTGTGCCTCCCCTGGTTGCGATCGCGATTTTCCTGCTCGTGTGGCAGATATTTTCTTGGACTCCAGGAGCAACACTACCAGGACCAATCCAGGTAGTACAAGATACCTGGATACTGATTGGATGGCCTTTTTATGACAGAGGTGGTCTAGATAAAGGTTTATTTTGGCAGGTTTTGGCCAGTTTACAACGGGTCGCGATCGGTTACACACTTGCGGCGATTGTTGGTATTGGTTTGGGCATCTTGGTTGGTACAAGTAAATTGATGTCCAAGGCTTTAGACCCCATCTTTCAGTTCCTGCGAGTTGTCGCGCCCTTGGCATGGGT
>JALYGX010000326.1 GCA_030776905.1 Cyanobacteriota bacterium
AAATTGAGTGGCAGTTGCCAACACCAGTGGAAACTCGTCCGGTGATGCCTCTACTGCAACAAATTCATGCCCAACGCTACATCGATACGGTTGAGCAAATTGCCAGTCATGGTGGTGGGATGCTCGATGGCGATACACCAATTTCTCCCCGTAGTTACGATATTGCAATGCTTGCGGTGAGTGCTTGGTTAGATGGCGTTGATGACGTACTCGCCACGGGAAACCCAGCTTTTGTGTTGGCGCGTCCGCCCGGACACCATGCCGAACGTAGTACAGGGATGGGGTTTTGTTTATTTTCTAATGCCGCGATCGCAGCTTACCATGCCCTAGAACAACCAGGTATCCAACGGGTTGCCATCCTGGACTGGGATGTCCATCACGGTAACGGTACGCAAGACATTATTGAAAGCGACGCTCGAATTGTCTACTGTTCGCTGCATCAATCGCCCTGCTATCCCGGTACTGGTAAAGCTACTGAGCGAGGCAAGCATAACAATGTGCTAAATCTCCCCATGTCACCAGGCAGCAAATTGGCTGACTACCAACCACTGTTCGAGCAGAAAGTCATGCCGTTTTTCAAAGACTTCCAGCCAGATTTACTCATTGTCAGTGCGGGTTACGATGCCAATGCCGATGACCCCTTAGCAGGGCTTTCTCTAAAGCCTGAAGATTATGGGCTGTTTACCCACTACTGTCTGCAACTAACTCGTCGCATTGTTTTTGGTTTGGAAGGCGGTTATCACCTTACCGCCCTTGCTCAGTCGGTTGTAGCGACGATTGAAAGTTGTTTGACTTAGAGGAGAGGATAAGGCGATGTTCCTACTCGCCTGTGGGGCGGGCACCCGGAGCAAAGTGTAAGGAGGCATCGCCTCTACTCCCGTTATCCTTCAGCTACTAAAGCTAGACAGAAGCAGTGCTTTACAAATAGAAACAGTCTCCTGTATACCCTTAGACATATTTTCATCTATCTTTAGGTATACTTGGCAAAACTACGTATCTCCTCTGGAGACCGTGGACAAGCGCACCTTATGCAGGAAACGCAATAGCCAAGTATGAACTCCTTAGAATTAGATCAAGAAATTGGCAAGATGGCAGTGGCGATGATGACTCGCAACAGTCAAATCGGGACAGCCCTCATTGCTCATCTAAGAACTCAATTGACGATTGAAGCTGTAGCTGGTGTTTTGCTTGTGAGTATCCAGAGGGTAATATGGTTTGACACAGATTCAGTTTTCTGGACAATAAAATATCTAATTCCTGCGGATGTTATGCAGGAAATTCAAAGAATAACTTCATTTGCAGTCTATAAGCATTTGGTCAATAAGGGATTTGTGCCAGGAAAAGATTTGAGTGTCGATGCAGAGGGCAAACTCCTCCTAAAGCAAAAGGTAAAAACATCCCTATAAGCGATACAAGGGAAGAGGAAGAGGAAGCGAGTGTATCCTGTCGTCCTGCTTATTGCTTCCTCACTGGTTTCAAGAATTAACAATCTAAATATCAAACGAATAAGGCGATCGCTCTCTATCATTCGTTAAAGTTTTCTTCATCAAGTCTTTATAATAAAACTTAAAAACCTCCGGATTAACTATTTTTAGTTGAGTACTATGGAAGGAGGCTGATACTCATGCCAAGACGAACTAAGGGTGGTCATCTGTAATAAAGGTCTTGGTTTCTTCCTTACTCAATGGGCACGCTATCTGTATTGCAAAAAGATAATTCGCTAGCGTTTACGGGTGTTTTCTAATCCTAGATAGCTAACTCACAGGCTTCTAGAAATCGGCGTTTCTTGCGAAGAAAACACTTTTTATATCATCCAAAAGCTTAAAGATTTAAATCTATCTTTTGCAGATAGACAAATAACATTTGATAACAACTGCTTGGTTCTACTATTCACCATGACAGCTCGATCTCTTGTCCCTAGACCAATAACTCAACCCACAGAAATATTAAATCAGTTGCAAAGCGGGCAACTACTTAGAGTCAAGGGTTGCGGCGGCAACGCTATTATTATTTGCCATCGCCACTATGCAGAGCTAGCAGGACCCGGTGCTGCTGTCGGCAGTTCGTTTGATATCGATTGTCGCCGAGTGATTCCTATCGGCAACATCTCCCTCGTTTATCCCGAATCTCGTACCGAACGGCAGAAAGCGTATACTAGGCGGCAACAATGGATTCTCTTCTCTCAACACGCGATGAAAAGTTGCGTGCCGTTGCAACGTGCCAACAACCTCTTGATTTTGCTTGACAAATACTTCGACCCCGAAATCATTGACCCCCTGTCTGACGAAGTTCTCGCTCAACTGGTAGGTGTTTTGCCAACAACAATTAGCATGGCACGCCAATCAATGAAGTTTCAGAAGTCGAGGAGGGCGCAAGATTTACAAGCCGTGAAAGCTTTAAGTTAAATTCCCTAGGAAAGCTGCAACCAAGAGTTGAAGGTTAGAAGTGGTTAAGCTTCAACTTTCAACCTTCAACCCTCAGCATTAAATCAACTTGACAGCCTTCAAGCCAAAAAACAGCGCCAGAGCTACGCCCGTGGCACCACCTAGGAGTAAAAAGTAAGCAACGACTCCAGACATTGACGTTTCTCCACTAGAACTCAGATGAGTTTATCAAACTGAAGCATCTAGTGGGATAAAATACAGCCCACGGTTGCTTGGGAAAAAGGGTTTAGCAATGAAGTCTGTGATTCGTGTTGATGTACCGCAACAGTCTTATGACATTGCCATAGCCAAGCCGGATGCCGTAGCCCCCAAAGGGCAAGAAAGCATCGCGGCGGGTGGCTTAGACGATCTCGGTGTTTGGTTGAGCCGTCTTAAACTGGGTAAGAAAGTTTTAGTGGTGTCCAATCCAGTCATATTTAAAAAATATGGGAAACGTGCGATCGCGGCTTTAGAGTTAGTGGGATATGAGGTAGCTAGCTGCACCCTCCCGGCAGGTGAGCGCTACAAAACCCTCAAGTCCGTGCAAAAACTCTACGATGTTGCCCTGGAAAATCGCTTAGAGCGTTCCTCCACCATCATCGCCTTGGGAGGGGGTGTGATTGGGGATATGGCTGGCTTTGCTGCCGCTACTTGGCTACGGGGGATTAACGTCGTCCAAGTGCCGACATCGCTTTTGGCAATGGTTGATTCGGCAATTGGCGGCAAGACGGGCGTCAATCATCCCCAAGGTAAAAACCTCATCGGTGCGTTTCATCAGCCGCGATTTGTTTTAATTGACCCGTCGGTATTAAAGACATTACCCCCAAGAGAATTTCGGGCGGGGATGGCAGAGGTAATTAAGTACGGCATTATCTGGGATGTTCAATTATTCACCCAGTTGGAAGCCTCTAAGCGTCTTGACCAACTGCGTTACCTGGATGAGGAGTTGTTGCAGATTATCCTTTCTTGCTCCTGCCAAGCGAAAGCTGATGTTGTCAGCAAGGATGAAAAAGAAGCGGGTTTGAGAGCGATTCTTAACTACGGTCACACGATTGGTCATGCCGTGGAAAGTTTAACGGGCTATAAGTTAGTAAATCATGGGGAAGCGGTTGCAATTGGTATGGTGGCGGCGGGTCAAATTGCCGTGCAACTTAAGATGTGGAAGCTAGTAGACGCGCAACGTCAAGATGCCCTAATTGAGAAAGCGGGATTACCGACTCAATTGCCCAGTGTGCTGGATATTGAAGCGATTATCGATACTCTGCAAACGGATAAGAAGGTCAAAGACGGTAAGGTGCGATTTGTGCTTCCTACCCAGATTGGCGCAGTAACAGTGACTGACCAAGTGCCAGCGGAGGTGATTCGGCAAGTACTTCGCAAAATGCAGGCATCATGAATTTGATGGGGATTGAGCTATGGCAAATATCTAGAGGGCTTTTGGCGTAAAACAAGGCGGATTAAAACCCTGTTGTTCAATTAGACTTGCAGCCAAGCACAGAGCCATTGAAGTATCATCCGTCCACTGAGTTAGTGGCATCAGATTCTTCATCTGTAGCCTCGCTCGACGCACTATCAGAAGCCGCCTGTCTTACTCGCTCGACATCTAAAGCTAACGCCTCTGCTATCTGCTCTACACTCAATCCCAGTGCTAACAACCGAGGTACTGATTCTAATTTTCCCTCTAACTTGCCCTCTAACTTGCCCTCTAACTTGCCC
>JALYGX010000327.1 GCA_030776905.1 Cyanobacteriota bacterium
GCTTGTAACGGAGCGAATCTTGCTCAGTTTGAAGCGACTGGGAAGGATGAACCATTAGACGTGGTAATCGTTCACGTCTCCAATGGGAAGGTTGAGGAACTGCTAGAAAAGTTAGAACCACTACCCAACTTGCACATCACGCTGCTCCCGCGTGGAGTAATAGCCTTGCAGCCTCCGGCAGATTCGGCACCCCAGCAGGTGAAAAATGTGGAGGCACGCAGCCCGATCGAGGTATTCCTCTCAGGTTTGCAAAGCGTTGGCTCCTGGAAAGGCTTTCTGGGGTATGCAGCAGCAGCGGGTGTGGTAGTGTGGATTGGCTTGTTCACGAATACGAGCTATCTTCTCGTTGCGGCAATGCTGATTGCACCGTTTGCGGGTCCAGCGATGAATGCTGCGATCGCTACAGCACGCGGAGATGGACAACTGCTCAAGCGGAGCCTATTACGCTACTTTTCAGCCCTGGCGGTGACAATCACCGTAGCTGGAGCGCTCAGCCTGATTCTGCAACAGGAAGTTGTGACATCCTCAATGAATGCAACCAGTACTGTCTCAGCCGTGGCGGTGCTGCTTCCACTAATTGCGGGTGCGGCAGGTGCTCTCAATCTTGTCCAATCGGAACGAAGTAGCCTCGTGTCAGGGGCAGCCGTTGGGATGCTGGTTGCGGCTTCACTGGCACCGCCTGCTGGAGTGGTAGGCATGGCAGGCGCGATGGGACGCTGGGATATGGCTTTGAACGGTGTCTTTGTTCTATTCCTGCAACTGGTCGGGATTAATTTATCGGCTTCCCTGATGTTCCGCACCTATGGGCTGACTGCTCAGGGAACCCGCTATAAACGTGGCAAGCGCTGGGTGTTTCCGGTTGTCCTTGCCACTACGGTGCTGCTGCTCTTGAGCTTGCTGACTTGGCAGTTTTCTACCTCCCCTGAGCTTCAGCGCAGCAGCCGTGAGCAACGTGCTACTGCTCAGATTCAGAAGGTGGTGAATGATAGCGGTTTGGCAAATCTGGTGGAAGCGAATGTTCATTTCCCTCCTGTGAACATCAAAGGGCAGAACACACTGCTAGGTACCGTGTATGTTCAGCGTCAAGCAGGTGTCACCCAATCCTCCGAAGAGATTCGCTCCCGCCTCACAAGCACAATTCAAACGCAGTTACTTGAGCAGGGGTTTAACGTTACACCGTTAATTGATGTCAGTGTTCTGGAAGCGCCGCAATAAGCTATTCCACACTTAATTTGTATGCAGTTAGCAGGCGAGAGTTTTGCTGCTATAAAATGTCTCTTTTTGACTTTTGGGCGGCTTTCTTCGTAGCCCAAGCGTTAGGTTCGGCTGGGAGGAGACCTCCCAGCTTAAGTAGCGCCCTTGATTTTTAACTTTTGACTTGCTTAGACGAGCTTAATTTGGAGTTTCCTCATTTCATGCTTGATTCTTTTCCGGAGGTTTGGAGTATTGAAACAGTATTGCCACTAGGTCTGCTGGGATTGGTAGTGATACTAGTTTTCGTTAGTAGGCTTTCAATTCCTCGATTGCTTCAATCGACTTTCAATGATTTCATTTCTCCCCAGGTTACAGAAGCTTATCAAAAAGTTGTTAAACCCTATGAAGGTTTGTTAAGGATTGTTAGTTCGCTCGTTATCTCTGACATTATATTGCTCTTAATTTCTAACAAGGGGGAGTTAAGGCTAATTGAAATCCCATTAGGTTTATCTTTAGCTATTACGGGAAGCTGGCTGGGGAATCGACTCTTCAAACAGTTTTTTGATGTCTATCTCCTAGATGCCGCTATTAAAACTGGGCGAAAACTTAATAGTGAACTGCTAATTCTTTCTAAACTAATCGCTAATTCAATTATTGTTGTATTTGCCATTATTATTTTTGCTCAAACACATCAAATAAATATTTTAGGCTTAGTTGCAAGCTTGGGAGTTGGAGGTCTTGCTGTTGCTTTTGCAGCACAAAAGACCCTAGAACAGTTACTCGGTGGTATTGTTATTTATCTCGATCACCCCTTTGTTGTTGATGACTACATTGGCTTACCAGATGGTACTTTTGGTCGTGTAGAATCTATTGGCTTGCGTTCAACGAAAATTCGTACCTCTGGGAAAGGAACGTTGGTTGTTGTACCCAATAGTTCTCTTACCCAAGTGAATATCGAGAACTTCACAGGAGCCAAGAAAGTGATGGCTCTCATCTATTTAGACTTCTATCAACCAATTTCCCGTGAAGACCAAGCTTTTATTAAGCAAGTCATTATGGAAAGTAGTACGGATATCTTTGGAATTGACACTCAGAGTACAGAAGTCACATTCCGGGACTTACTGGGGAAAAATGAGCTAGTGAAAACCCAAGCCCAAATTATATTCTTCATTTTAGGTTCGGGGGAAGTTTCAATGGAGCTAAGACGTAAATTACTGTATCTTGCCAGTCAAAATATTACTAAAAAGTTGCAAAACTATGGAATTGAATTCAAGATAGAAGAACCGACTATCTATGTTGATTCACCCATTACTATTTAGTAGGCATGATTAATTTTCCGGATATTATCCTAGAGTTTATCCAGCGTGAGGACATAAAATTAGCCTTGCTCAGGATAGTAACTTTCTTAGGTTTTATCCTGTTGTCTTTGATTATCGGTCGATATACTCCTACGCTGGTAAGATTTATCATCCAGAGATTTTCGCCGCAGCAGGTGACGAAGATTTATGATAGTTTAATCGAGCCGATCAGAAAATTATTCATAATTGCAGGGACTTTAATCCTCTTCTCTTTATCGTTAAAAGTCATTAAAGAGTATGAGGCTATCTATAACTTTTTCTACTTCTTTATAGATTTAGCGGTCACAATTAGTGTTGCCTGGTTAGCCTCACGGTTCTTCCGGCAGTTCGTCCGCGTGTATGGGATTGAGTTAATCCGCAAATTAGGACGAGATGTGGAGGAGTTGCTGCTGGTTTTGGAGACTCTGGTTAATGTGATTATTGGGTTTATCGCTGTTTTAGCGTTTGCTCAGGGTCGCTTCGATCTAGTTGGTTTAATGGCAGGCTTGGGGATTGGTGGGTTAGCGATCGCATTTGCCGCCCAAAAGACATTGGAACAACTTCTGGGTACCATCGTGTTGTACTTAGACCGCCCTTTTGTTCCTGGTGAATATATTCGTTTACAGAAATCTCAACAAATACCCGAAGGTCTATTTGGTCGCGTAGAATCGATTGGTTTGCGTTCTACCAAGATTCGCACTGTTGCTAAAAGTACACTGTTTATTGTCCCCAACTCCATACTTGCAAATCTGGAAATTGAGAATATAACCAGGGGAAAGAAGGTAATGGTTTTGCTGTACCTGGATTTTCCTCAGTTACTGGAAGAACGTGAGCAAGCTTTGGTTCAACAAGTGATTGCAGAGAGTACTGATTCTTTGTTTGGAATTGACCCAGGAAGTACTAATATCGATCTAATAAACCCTGACGAAAAGCAAACCACTCGCGCTAGAGTCACATTCTTTATTTTAGGCTCCAGTGATAACTCAATTCAACTCAGAAAGCGCCTGCTGGAATTGGCGAATGAGAAGATATCCAAGAAGCTGATGAAATCTGGGATTAAATTTACGATGCAAGACCCAACGATTTATGTGGAGTCACCTGTCACTATTTAGGGCGAAAGTTTGTATAGAAAATAAAGCACCTAATTATTTATGAACTTACGTCTGATTGAGGTATTCCTCCCTGAAGAGGATGCCCAGAAAGTACCAGAATTACTCCAAGACTATTCCTTAATAGAGATTTGGCAGACCCGCTTATGCAACCATCAAAATCTCGTTACAATACTGCTGTCTGGGTCAGAAGCCGAAACTGCAATAGATCGGTTAGAAACGCACTTTTCTCAAGTTGATGGCTTTCGTATTATTCTGCTTTCTGTAGAAGCATCTATCCCTCGACCCTCACTACCACCAGAGATAGGAGCTGAACTAAAAGAACAAGAGTTAGATACTCAAATATCCCGTATCAACCGTCAAGAACTTTATGAAGATGTTTCGGCAACGGTAATCCTGTCATGGACTCATAATTTGATGGTTCTGCTCTCAACAGTTATTGCTGCCATTGGTCTGTTGCGGGATGACGGAACTATCATTATCGGTTCTATGGTCATAGCCCCTTTACTGGGTCCAAATATGGCATTATCGCTTGCCACTACTCTTGGAGATACAACTCTTGCCCTTCGGGCCGTAAAAATTGGTGCTGTTGGTATCTCTGTTGCGTTTTCTTTTTCTGTCTTAATCGGATATTTTTTCACAGTCAGCCCAGAGATTCCTGAAATTGCCTCTAGGACAAGGGTGAGTGGGTCAGACGTTATCCTAGCCTTTGCCGCAGGCATGGCAGGCGCACTCTCACTCACCTCCGGAGTAA
>JALYGX010000328.1 GCA_030776905.1 Cyanobacteriota bacterium
TCCCGATAGAAGTCTTGGTCATAGGGACGAGTACGCACTACTACTGGCATGGGTACGGCATGACCTAAAATCAAAGCTTGTTGCTTAGAATCCAGCTTTGCCAACACCGATCGCAAACTTTGCCCCCCAGATACTCCCGTAAAAATTGCCTCAATATCCTTGTCATCATTCAATAAAGCGGTAATCCGAGTCCCGATCTGAGACATCACTTCGTTATCAATCCCAGAGGGGCGCTGATCGACCACGAGTAAGGTGACGAAGTATTTACGCATCTCACGGGCAATAATCCCAAAGATGGTTTGCCGTACTGTGGCGGGATCGAGGAAGCGGTGTGCTTCTTCGATGGTGATGACTAGGGGACGGGGGCGATCGCTAGGATTTTTCGACTGTAAGAACTTCTCCGCCTTCCGCACATAGCTACCATGAATGCGCCGAGTCATTACATTGGTTGCCAACATATAAGAAAGCATATTGGACTGGGAACCGAACTCCACCACAACGTGCTTACCCGCATCTAGCGATTGCAAAATCTGATCGACATAATTATGCGGACAAGCATTACGCATATATTTCAGTTCGTCCAAGCGCAGCAGTTTGCGCTGCAATGCCATGATTGAAGACTTGTTACCCCGCTTCTCATCACAGAACATCTGGATTTCTTCATTGGTCATATTGAGCAATTGAGTAATCCAGGATTTGCCAAACTCGTTGCGGAGAATAATCGCATTCTCCAGACTTGCCTCGGAAAGATTTAACTCCCCGCGCACTAGCATGATATCTTCGACTTCAATTTGGTCGTAGCTGAGATACAGTTCCTGCGCGTTACGCACACCTCGACGTTTCGTTGATTCAGGGTCAAGGGTGTAAACTTGCACTTGACCGGGGAAGAGTTGCTGTAAGCCTTTAACAGTGCTGAATTGTTTGCCCTCAGAAACCGCTTCCCAGCCATATTCCGAGTGCATATCAAAAATCAGGTTAACAGCGGCTTGCTTACGGATAATTCCCGATAACAGCAAGCGAGTAAGGAAGGATTTCCCCGTCCCGGATTTGCCAAAGACGCCGTTACTGCGTTCGACGAATCGGTCTAAGTCGATGCATATAGGAACATCCATGTCAAGGGGCTGACCGATGGAAAAGTTGCGGCGAGTCGGGTCATCTTCCCAACCAAAGACAGCACGGAAGTCGCGAACGCTTGCGTCATACACCTGAGAGAAGTGGCTGGGAATCGTCTTAACAGGCAGCAACTCCATGCTCTCACTGCTTTGCGCTTGGAAGGAGCCAAGGCTGCTATTCCCATTGAGGGCAACTCCTATTTTAGGAACGCCAGCTTCTTGAGGAGTAAACATCAGCATCGGCGTCAGATTAACCGTACCAAAGGTGCCACTACCCGCCAAAACTTCTCGTAAAAAGTCGTCATCAGGACTCGGAGGATTGGCAAGAATCCGCTGCGAGGATGTCCCCAACGAGACATCGGTCAGCATACAGAAAAAGCGCGATCGCATCCCCTGTACCACCAGGAACTTGCCAACTCGCATATCTTCCACCGAGATATCTGGATGCAATCGCACTTCCAGTCCAGCGGATAGAGAGCCTTGAATTACTGAGCCTAAGGGCCGATCTAAATCCATGACTGCAACTGCTCTAACTTAGTCAGCATATCTTATGTTATTGGGGATGGGTAATTCGGCATGGGGAATTGGGAATTGGTAAACATCATTAAAACCCAGAGGCAATTGAAGCGATGACGGTCAATATTGATGCTTCCAAAGATACCCTGATGGGCGAACTCGTTCACCTGCGTCGGGGTGTGGACTTACAAGTTAGCCATAGTCCTGGTAAGAGTCCGGCAGTAGTATTTTTGCATGGAGGAATGGGTAATCGCTTCAATTTGCGCTCGCAGTATGACTTTTTCCAGGCACGGGGTAGGGAAGTCTTAGCTTACGATTTAGCAGGACACGGACAGTCTAGCCCTTACAAACGCTACTCTTTAGGACGACATCGACGGGACTTAACGCGGTTGTTGGAACGCTTCCAAATCTCTGCCCCAGTTTTATGCTGCCATAGTTACGGCGTACCGATTGGTTTAGAGTGGATACGACGACATCCTGTCAGTGGGTTAGTTGCGATCGCAGGCGGCACTCATGACCTCGCGCCTTGGTGGGAAGTGCCAAGTATGAAGTTCCTCGCTTGGGGCGGCAGACACCTCTATCGGTTACCATGCCTACAGAAACTGACCCACAGGTTAACGACGGTTCACCGCAATGAAGTGATAGAACGTTTTTTTACTGAATGCCCAGTACCAACTGAACCCGACCCTTACCAAGCACTAGAAATTTTCTGGAGTTATAACTTCTTTCGCCGTCAATCGCCTCTGAGAGATGCCAGCCTTCCGGTATTAGCGATCAGTGGAGGACAAGATCCCACCTTCACTTACCAAATGGGAGAAGACTTGACGACCTGCTTTCCGTTTGGCAAACATTTACATATAGCTGAAGCTGGACATCTAGTGATGGCGGAGTATCCAGAAAGGGTTAATCATGCCATCTCTGCATTAATTGAGGAGATTTGACTATAACTTTAATCCGAGTTAATAAATCTGCTAATCTAGGCTGATCGACTGACAAAGCGCAAAACAGCTTGATAGCGAAGCTAGAGCTTTTAACCGAACTTTGACAACTGTCGGCCTAGTGATATTAATGCCATTTAATTATCCCAAGTCAATCAACTCTTTCCAACGATGAAATTCAGGGCAATTCTAATAATAATTCTGGGAATGCTGGCGCTCTTAACAGGAGCAGGTTACTGGTATGTGTTCATTCTAGGTGCCCCGCAGGCGGACGCACCTCCCACAAAGGCTCAGGACAAGAAGCTCAAGCTAACGTTTCAGTTAGAAACCTTCGATAGTAAGGCAATGGGGACAGTCCGACAATACGGTTTAATTTTGCCTTCAGACTACAAGCAGAACCCTAATAAACGCTATCCTGTGATTTTCCTGCTGCACGGGGGACATGATGATGCTAACGCTTGGGTGAAGAAGATTGGCATAATTCGGGTACTGGAGGAACTTTACACCAGTGGGAAACTGCCGCCTTCAATTGTGATTACCCCAGATGGCAATGATAAGCGTGGTTCCAGCGCCCTATGGGACCCCCAATATTACGACGGCCCAAATGGCAAAGTTGGTACTCTCATTGGCTCAGAACTCGTCCAAGTTGTGAAGTCGCGTTATCGGACGTTCGAGTCGCCCCAGTTTTGGGCGATGGGTGGACTGTCTTCTGGCGGTTGGGGTGCTGTCAATATTGGGTTACGTCATGTAGACAACTTCAATATTTTATTTAGTCACATCGGTTACTTTACCGATCAAAGCGGGCCAGACAATAGTCCTCTGGCGTTTGTGAGAAAGCTACCTGTAGAACAGCGCAAGCAGTTGCGCATTTACATAGATGTTGGGAAAGATGATTTAGCTGGAAAAGAATTTCTCGAATCATCCCAAAAGTTTCATGAAACGTTGGATGAATTGAGTATTGAAAATCAGTTCAATATCTTTCCCGGTGGTCATGGCATGTCAGGACCGGACTATGGATGGAACTACAACCACAAGCATTCAAAAGATTCCCTTACTTATGTTGGAAAGCATTTCAAAACAGCATTAGCACAACAGAAACCATAGTGGAGATTTGCTTGGTCGAGTTTTCACCTTTGCTCCAGGACGGCAATAGGAAATAGAAACTCGTCAGGCAGAAAATCTATACTATGGCAGCCCTGAGAAACTAGACTTCTTGCATAAGTATTAAGGTGGCATTGTGTTAACGCGGCGCACTCAGATTGCAGTATGGATAACCTCGCTCTTAACTGGCATGGTAGGAGTGATGAACCTGCTGTCTGCTGTGACAGTCGGTATCCGGGAACGGGATAAATGGTTCGATGCGCATTTTCCCTTTAACAATGTCATTTTTCCCTTCGAGTTCCGGCAAGGTGGACATCTTTTTGCCGCGATTACTGGCTTTTTCTTGATTATGTTAGCTGCCAATCTGTCAAGGCGGAAGCAGATGGCTTGGCTCTTGACAGTGGCTTTGCTAATTGTCTCGATGCTCACTCACTTGCTCAAGGGGCTTGATTACGAGGAGAGTATTCTGGCTGGAGTACTGCTAATTCAACTGCTCGTCCTGCGGGGTGCGTTTACGGCTCAGTCAGACCAACCTTCGATTTCCCAAGGCTTTAAAGTACTGATTGGAGCGTTGCTGTTTACCCTGGCTTATGGAACGGCTGGCTTTTATCTAGCGGCAGAACGGCATTACAGAATTAATTTTAGTTTTCCAGAGGCTCTAATTCAGACTCTGGCAATGTTCTTTACGGAAGATAATGCCGGGTTGGTATCTAGAACTCGCTATGGGCGCTTTTTTGCCAATTCCATCTATGTAGTCGGTGCGCTCACGCTGAGTTATGCCATGTTTATGCTGTTGCGCCCGGTGTTGGTGCGAGGGGAACCTGCAACACCGGAGGAACGGCGGCGGGCAAAAGAGATTGTAGAACAGTATGGGCGGTCATCTCTAGCGCGGTTAACGTTGCTGAAGGATAAAGCCTACTATTTCAGTCCTTCTGGACGCAGTGTTATTGCTTACGTACCAAAAGGTCGAGGCGCGATCGCGTTGGGAGATCCAATTGGGCCGGAGGATGATCGCAAGGAGGCAATTTTTGGCTTTCAACAATTTTGTCAGCGTAATGATTGGCATCCAGCTTTTTATCAAACCTTGCCAGACGATTTAGAGCTTTACAGATCGCTCGGTTTTCGAGTTCTTCAGATTGGGGAAGAAGCGATCGCCGATCTTAAAGCGTTTACCATACAAGGAAAAGCGGGCAAAGACTGGAGAGCAGCCTTGAACCGCATGAAAAAATTAGGACATGAGGTGAAGTTTTACGAACCCCCCATCTCTGACCAACTGCTGTTGGAATTGAAAGCCTTGAGCGATGAATGGCTCCAAATGACAGAAGGCTCGGAAAAACAATTCTCGCTAGGTTGGTTTCATGAGGAATACTTGCGAGATTGTGAAATTGTTGTAGTGCAGACGGCTGAGGGTCAGATTAGCGCTTTTGCTAATGTGATACCGGAGTATCAATTGAATGAAATTACCATCGATTTGATGCGGCGACGGACTGAGGTAGAACAGGGCACAATGGACTTTTTATTCACCTCAATGTTTCAGCACTTTAAAGAGCGAGGATATGACACCTTTAACCTCGGTCTTGTTGCCCTCTCCGGGGTCGGAGAAAAACCCAAATCTCCTCATTTAGAAAGGGCACTGCACTATCTTTATAATCACTTGAATCAGTTCTATAACTTCCAAGGACTCCATGCCTTCAAGGAGAAATTTAAACCTCGTTGGGAGCCTCGTTACTTTATTTATCCAAGCCGGACAGCTTTGCCAGAAGTAATTGTAGCGCTAATTCGAGCAGATTCAGGCGATCGCTTGTTGGATTACTTTAAGCCAGGAGATTGAAAATGTTGTTGGGTGTGGGAAAACGCTCGACTTCTAAATCTTTTTATGAAAGCTTTTAACCATTTATTAGCCTAATTTTCATGCTAAAAAAGCACATCAACAACTTCAGCTCGTTGCTTGGCTTTGTCCTCCTAGGTATTTCAATCGCGGCAATTCATCATGAACTGCGGGAATATAACTACCGTGATATATTCAACAGTCTGGTGTCCCTACCGCCAATCCGCTTATATTTAGCGATTGGGTTGACAAGCTTGAGCTATGCAGCGATGGCGTACTATGACACCGTTTCCTTTCGGCATATTGGGAATTTTATTAATTACAAAAAGGTTCTATTCACTGGCTTTATTAGTGCCGCCGCAACGAATACTGTAGGCTTTGCTTTCCTTACTGGTAGTGCTATCCGTTATCGTTACTATTCGACTTGGGGAGTATCAGCCATAGAAATTGCTCAAGTAATTGCCTTTGAGAATGTCAGTTTTTGTTTGGGACTGTTTACCGTCAGTGGGTTGATGTTTTTGTTCAATCCCTTGGTAATTCCTCCCCAACTTCATTTACCTTTTCTCTCCCTGCGTCTCCTAGGAGTTGTTTTTCTACTTATCGTAGCTACCTATATAGTAGGGAGTATTCTTAGTAAGAAATCGTTAATAATTAGCGGACATGAGTTTCGCTTTCCTTCTTTAAGAATTGCACTGATTCAGGTAGGACTTTCTAGTTTGGACTGGTTACTAGCTGGGGCAGTTCTTTACGTCCTACTTCCCTTTACTGCATCCTTATCCTATTGGGGCTTTTTAGGGATATTCTTATTAGCAATGATAGCCGTGGTTGTCAGCAATGTCCCTGGAGGTTTGGGAGTATTTGAAACGGTAATTTTGCTGCTCCTCTCGCCTAAAATTCCTGCGACAACAGTTTTCGGCTCTTTGTTAGCGTATCGAGGCGTCTACTACTTCCTCCCCCTAGGAGTAGCCACAGGGTTAATGGGGTTCTATGAGATTGCAGAACGACTGAAAAGGCGTTCTCCCTAAGACTCAAATAAGTATTAATCGTTTTCCATAGCTGAGAGTCGCTTTGTTAGCTGACGGCAAAAAAAATGCCCCCTGCCTACTACTCAAGGGGACATCTTAATTAGGAACGAAATTATGTCTATATAGGTAAAATACAGGGTAAGTGTGACGAGGTTGTGACAATCAGATGACAAGATAGCAATAGCGTTATTGGCACTTTTCTCAGTTCCCCAGGCAAAAAAATGCCCTCTCACTTTCTATCCAAGCAAGAGAGCTTCGTCATTCATTCACCTTCAATATGTAGATTAGTGAGTGAATGTGACGCAAGAGTGACAAGTAGATAAAAATGCTGCGACAATTTTGCTACGGCTGGAGGTAAAGATGCGATCGCATCTTATCTCGCGCCTACTCGGCTCTTGTCGTATTTCTGTCGCTACTAGGCTGAAGTAAACAGCTACTCCCCTTGAGGAGTGAAACACACCAAATCGAAAACCCTCTTGGTGCAACGGTTGTGATCGGTTCAAAAGAGCTGTCTGTAGCGGTAAAGACAAAATTTGAGGAATTTTATTGATTGGATTTTATCAAACTTGTATTAGCTCTACCGTCCACACTAATGTCGGCTGGGATTTGTCGTGAAGAAAAGACCGCCATTAAACTAAAAACTAAAACAGCAGTGGTAAACACAGTTGCATTAATTTGTGATTCCTTGGTCAACATGATTTTGTTCCTGCTTTACAACTTCTATAAAGTTGTCATAACTCGGTAGCAAAATTATGCAGGAGTTTCAAAAATTATTCCTTACGGGGGATTATAGGCACTTGAGGATTATTGCTTTCATTAAACCTGTGGCAAAAGTGAAAAGAACCTACCCTTGAAAGCTCCTACCCCTCTCACGCTCTTAAGCCTATTGCAACTAGCTAGCCCAACACTGCCAGTGGGTGCTTATAGTTATTCTGATGGTCTGGAAACGCTGGTTGAGAGAGGTGTTATTGACAACCAGAAAAGCTTGGGGCAGTGGTTAGAGCAAGAACTGCGCTATGGTGCTATTCGACTGGAAGCCGCCGTGATGGTACGGGCTTATTCAAGCGTTGAAAGTAGTGATTTTGACGCTTTGGGCTACTGGAATGCTTGGCTGACAGCTAGCAAGGAAACTGCCGAGTTGCGATCGCAAAGTTGGCAGATGGGTAACTCTCTGATGCGCCTGCTTTTAGATTTACAGCACCCTGGAGAGACTGCTCTACAAGATATAGCCTCGGCTGCGGGTTCTCCTTGTAATTATGCGATCGCGTTTGGGATTGGTGCGGCACACTGGCAAATTGACCTTACCTCAGCCGTCTTAGGGTACTTACACAGTTGGGCATCCAATCTTATCGGTGCTGGTGTCAAACTGATTCCCCTTGGTCAAACAGCAGGTCAACAGTTACTGCTCGAACAGGCGTGCCATATTACTCTTGCTACCCAAGAAATTTTAGCTTTGGAGAGCGATCGCTTAAGTAGCTGTAGTTGGGGATTGGCGCTTGCCAGTATGGCTCACGAGACTCAATATACGCGGTTGTTTCGTAGTTAGGTGTGTTTCATGTCTTAGGACTTACACAAATTTATCTTTGAATTGCCATATGTAGGGGCGCAAGGCCTTGCGCCCCTACTCTAGGTTATAGCTGTGCGTAAGTCCTGATGTCTTGATCTATTTAAGAGGCAGCCTTTGGCGATTCTTTACAGTGTTTTGTATTAATCGATACAGACAAATTTAATACAAAATCCTTCTCAAGGGTCAGTAAGACAGGCTGTAAGGATGAAGCTTCAACTTCTTCAACTGCGCTTGAATATAGCAGAAGCACCTAAGGCTGATACTTCTTGGCTTTAAGACTGATTGACCCTAGTAGTAGCGCATAGGAGAAGCATGAGGATTTATCAAGATATTATTCTTTTTCTGCAAGAAACAGCTTGCCGAGCTGTACTCAAAAAGCCTTTTACACCCACACACCCTGAAGAGTGTTTTTTGAATCCGCCCTGTGGGTGTGCCAATCCGGGGAAAGATATTCAATGTGAAGACTGTCCCTATCTTGAGGGTTGTCTCTCTTATTTCAAAACCTCTAAAGCCTCGCGCTCTAATATCAAACTGGGTGTTACAGTCCAGACAAGACGTTAAAAATCAAACACAGAATTAAGTGATTGCTCAATTCATTGAGTCACCCTAACCCTAATGCAGCGGCCAAGCATCCTGCGTATCCAGTGGACTATAAAACACAAATAGGTGCTGGTCATCGGGTAGAGGCAAGGGTTCGCCAAGATAACGATGAGTGCCCACTCCCATATTTCCAGCGAGAGTCATTTTAAAGCTCACTTCCTCGAATCCAGATTCGTGCAGAAGTTCTCGGATTACAGCTAGACGGCGATCACCATCCTCAATTAGGTCGCGAGTCCAAATGATAAATCCATCTTTCCTACACAGGAAACGTAGACTCCAAGTTAAACCCTGAAGTTCGGCCTCAGGTACATTACCAAAGACACCACAAACCAGCACCAAATCCGCAGGCGCTACCCCTGCATAGACTGAAGATTGAGTTGCATCACCACAGACGAACTCAAGTTGCTCTCCTAGTCCCGCTGATTTAGCTGCTGTTCGTCCTGCTTCAACCAACCTAGGGTCTAACTCAATGAGTCTTGCACACACATCCGAAGAACGTGGGTGGTCAAATAGTGTTCCAATTAAATCCCGTCCGTCACCGGCACAGACACTAACTACAGTGATTTTTCCTGGCGGATATTTGTGTAGGCAAGTCGAAATGTACTCGCGGACGATTTGCAATCGCTGCCTCATTCTTGGTCGTGTCCTGTAGTTATCGTGCCACGCAAACCAGTCTTTTGGCATGATGCTCTCCTGTAGTTAAAGTGACTTACTCCAATAAATTACACTTTTCTTGAGGCAAAAAAGGCACTAATACCATTTCACTGGATGCTTAATAAAAATAAAATAAACTCTCATTTTTGGGAATGGGGAATGGGAGAACCCAATTCCCAATCGCCAGATGCTTTCATTTGTATCACCAACAACATGAAATGGTATGAAGTTAAATCAACTAACGCGATGACACATCTGGTAAGCTTTTTCCTCCGCCTCTAGGAGACTTTTAACCTTGGCAGGAAGGCTGTTTTTTAGGGTTTGGTCTGTTGGCTTCTTGGCTAAGTCCAGAATGGAGTCATTGAATTGTTTCTGGGCAGTATTGACGGCTTGTTCAGCCTGACGGCATTTCGTGATTTGTCCGACTTGACTAACTGAAGTAACGCATCCGCCCAAGAAAAACATGAGAAAAAAAATTCCGGCGATTGAGAGAGCCGGCTTCTTTGTCTGGGCAACAGCAGTAAATTTCATGACTGGTAGGTGTAGCTGGAGTGGAGGGCTAATACAACCTACTCAAGGAGATGTCAATTTCTGGACGCTTTATTAAAGCTTTAAAGCGAGAAGACGGCTCTCAAGAAGGTGCAGCATCAGCTAGGTATTGTCTGAGACAGACAAGAGTAATGGGCAGCGATCTAAATCCTGGCTAACATAGCAGAGTGCCACGCCAGAAACTCTAGCCTTTCTATACCTACTTGGCTAAACAGCTCACAAGCTCATGCAAATGATTTCTTCATCCGTATCCTCCGCTTGGCAGCAACTGAGAAATCATGAAATTAGCTGCGAAGAAGCACTCTCACTATTGATAGACGCGCAGGGGAGTGTCAACCGAGAACGGCTTGACTCGGACGTGAGTAACCGATTTTTTCGGCACTTTCCCGATCGCAATGCTTTGCCACCCGTGATACCCTTACTACTTTGGCGCGGCTGCTACTACTTGGGTAGTCCAGTTACGGTATCTTTGGAGGTGATTCGGGAATTAAGCGTTAGCGAAGCATCCCGTTAGGGTTATCGCACCCTCACCGAGATCAAAGTCATCCCCGTTGCTGCCAAAAGTTACCGCGTCTGGTTTCACACCCAAAACCTCGACCCGCACCGCATCAGTTCTGCTCCTTTGGTGAATCCCCTCACGGGTGAGGTAGAAAAAGAAGATATCTCCGAAACGACAGAACTGTACCTGGCAAAAGCCGTTGACCAGATTGGTCGGCTTAAAACCATCATTTCCGGGGCATTACGCAACCGCGCCAGTGATATTCACCTCGAACCAACGCCAGAAGGCTTGAGAGTTCGCTATCGCATTGATGGTGTCTTACGAGACATTACCCGCTTGCCGTTGGATGTCAGCCGCAAGGTTATCGTCGCCCTCAAGGTAATGTCTAATATGGACATTGCCGAAAGTCGCTGTCCCCAAGATGGACGAATTGGCGAAGAGTATGCAACGGGTGAAGATGGCAATTTAGGTATGGATATGCGGGTGAGTACTCTCC